>NZ_JADPJJ010000003.1:0-2408 GCF_023073375.1 Bradyrhizobium sp. 197
GTTCGCCAAGGGTCTTCGCAAAGCAGGCCTTCCGGAATGACGTTGCTGCCTCGACTGCGAACGAAACGGCCCCGATAGGCGCACGTCCGAAACGGGTCACAAGCCGCCGAACTGGCGCCCGGCTGCAAACTTCCGGTCTGCCCTCTTGAGCGGACATGCACCGACGCCGCGTCAATGGAAGCGATGGGCCAACAGCGGTCATCATCGTTCGCAAGAGTTCTTGTAGCGCTTTATGCCCGGACGAGAGTCCACAATGGCTATCCGAGCCTGATCACCAACTTTCCCCCAGAACACCACGCAAGGCCCGAGATCAATTTCGACCACGCTGGACAACTTGTTTGCTTCCGACTGGTCAAGTTCCATCTTCAAGATTAAGCCCGGCGCTGGACAGTCGCGAAATACGCGGGTGATCCGTCCCGAGACAAGCTTCGCTCCAACACCTGGCTTTTCGCACGATGAGAACGGGTATTCTGCACGACACCGAGGGGTACAATCCGAGCCTTGCGCTTGCGCTGAAGCTGCGCACACCTCAATGCCGACGGCGAGCGCGAACAACCTAGCGATCCATACTCTAATCATGTCTTCTCAAAGCCGATAAGGATACCGTCGACTTATGATTGCGTGCGCCCCGCGCGTCAGTCATGGGCCACAACCAGACCAACATGATGCTATCCGACATGACATAGGTTCAAGCGCTCTTCGGCTAGGCGACCAAATAGAAGGTGGTCGCCAGCGCTGCGGCGAGGACCGTCAAGCGAGTGGCCGCTTTCATCAGTTTCGTCATGGGCGACCTTTCGATGATGAAGTTTAGCCCGCTAACGACCAAAACCATGAACGCCACAAGCAACCACATAACGCTCATCCTCTGATTGAGCACATCGCATCTATATCAGAGCGAAGTGTCCTAATTTTTCGTTGCACCGGCCTAGCCGCGACAGCCCCCAACATGGGTCTGCTCAGGGCCAAATCCGGACATCAACAGTGCGATGCCAAAGACATAGCAGCTTGTCGATCGTCATAATGCAGTGCGTCTTTGCCGTGTATCTTAGCCAGTGATCTGACGCACGGGGCCGTGCTGCTCATGCGTCGAACCATTCAGCCAAAGCCCGTAGCCGACGGCTGTATGAAATACAGCGTATGTGAGCGCATTTTCGATGATGACGGAAGCGGGGCCGCCGTGGGTGATAAAAGCCTTCTCGGCAAACCAAATAGCATAATACGCAAAATATGCGCCAGCGAACCCGCGCCAAAAAGTCCCGGGAAGGAAATCAATTTTGAACGCCATTAGCACAAGACCGCAGGCCGAAAGCACCTCAATTGCAAGGTCGACAACCTGCGTCGCGCCGAAAGTCCCTGCATCGGCGATGCCATAACACGCGAGCACGACAGCGAATAATGCAAAAAGCTTCCAACCCACGCAAACCTCCGTAATCCTAGCCGCGACCTTAGGTAGAGGCTATTGGTAAAGCTCTCGCTGCCAAGCTTGGTTTAGCTAAGGTTATGACGATAGCCCAAACCTTAGGGAACGGAACTCGATCCCTGCAAATCAGGCCGGCGTGTCGCTCAAGTCGGCAATGGGTCAAAATGCGAAGAACTCAACCTGAGCAAATCTTGTCTGCCATGCCTCGCTAAGCGGACCTCAGTGAGGTGCGCCGCCACTTCCGCGGTGGGCCACAAGCCGACATCCCGGTGCCGCGGCTGACAGATAGCTCGCGTTCGCCGTTTATGTCCGCTACCTGGCGCAGCTGACCGACGACGGGCGGAAGTCCTCTGCGATCCAGTGGCGTCGCCGCGATCCGGAGCGCACGCGATATACGGGCGTCCAAGCGGCCTGCTTATCGGTTCCGCATAAGTCACCTTGCCGCGCGGTCAAAAAGCGCGCGACGATGGGTAGCATTGTTTTTCTGGTCGTAAAGTTTCGTCTTTTTAGAGAGTGGATTTTATCGATCGTGGGTGCGCTCTCGCGAGAGGCAAGCATATGATTGAGCTTTGGGACAAATGGTCCGGGACCCTGGCATCCGTCGAGACGCTTGCAGCCGTCGTTAGTATTGCCGTGGTGGCGGCCGGCGCTATTACGCTGATCGAGACTCGGCGGCATAGGACAAAACATTGATCGGGGAGACGTCGGAAAACGGTGCATCTAGGCCCGAGTAGTTCAGTAATTTGCGGCGCTGGAAGACACTCCTATGCAGGAGGACAAAATGATCGCTTCTCATGCAAGTTGGACAAACAGGAATGCACTGCAATCAAGTCAGGCCACTGTGATTTCCAAACTAGGGTCTGTTGGGATTCATCTGGAGTTTATCGCGGCCGCGGCCAGATAGATCATTGAAGTGAAGCTCTGGTCGGTCTTGTCGGCGCGCATTGCGATGCGCTTGAATTCCTTGAGCTTGCCGAAGAAGTTCTCG
>NZ_JADPJJ010000038.1:0-2296 GCF_023073375.1 Bradyrhizobium sp. 197
CGCCACATGACCGTGCTGCTGGTGGAGCACCACATGGGCCTCGTGATGTCGATCGCCGACCACGTCGTCGCGCTGAATTTCGGCAAGAAGCTCGCGGAAGGCACGCCGGCCCAGGTGCAGGCGGATCCCGACGTCATCAAGGCCTATCTCGGGAGCAAGGACCAATGACGACGCTGCTCAACGTCAAGGACCTGCGCGCCTATTACGGCCAGGTCCAGGCGCTTCACGGCCTGTCCTTCTCGCTCAGCGAGGGATCGCTGACGACGCTGTTAGGGGCGAACGGCGCCGGCAAGACCACGACCTTGCGCGCGATCTGCAACATGGTGCGCTCCACCGGTGGCATCGAGTTCGACGGCAAGCCGCTGAACAACCGCTCCACCGAGAGCATCGTGCGGTTCGGCATCGCCCATGTGCCGCAGGGCCGCGGCACCTTCACCACCATGACGGTGGAGGAGAATCTCCAGCTCGGCGCCATCACCCGCAAGGACAGCGCCGGCATCGTCTCCGACATCGAGCGGATGTATGCGCATTTCCCGGTGCTGAAGCAGCGGCACACCCAGCAGGCCGGCACGCTTTCGGGCGGCGAGCAGCAGATGCTCGCGGTCGCCCGCGCCCTGATGCTGCGGCCGCGGCTGATGCTGCTGGACGAGCCGTCATTCGGCCTGGCGCCGCTCGTCGTGCGCGACCTGTTCGGCATCCTCGGCAAGATCAACCGCGAGGACAAGGTGTCGATCCTGGTGGTGGAGCAGAACGCCCAGCTCGCGCTCGAGCTCGCCGACCAGGCCTATGTGATCGAGACCGGACGCATCGTGATGTCGGGCAATGCCAAGGACATCGCGAACAACGAAGAAATCCGCAAATCCTATCTGGGCTACTGAGGAGCCGGCACGATGGAGCTTTTCACCAACCAGGTGCTGGCCGGGATCGCCACGGGCGCGATTTACGCCTGCATGGCGCTCGCCGTGGTCATGATCTACCAGGCGATCGACCATCTCAACTTCGCGCAGGGCGAGATGGCGATGTTCTCGACCTTCATCTCCTGGCAGCTGATGCAGTGGGGCATCCCCTATTGGGCCGCCTTCGTGATCACGCTGGCATTATCCTTCGTCGGCGGCATCGCGATCGAGCGCATTCTTTTCAAGCCGCTCGCCAAGGCGCCGGTGCTGACCAACGTCGCCGGCTTCATCGCGCTGTTCGCGATCATCAATTCCTCGGCTGGCCTGATCTGGGACTTCACCATCAAGCAGTATCCGACCCCGTTCGGTTCCTCGCCGTTCCTCGGCAGCCAGCTGATCTCGACCCACCAGGCCGGCATGATCGGCGTTACCGTGCTGCTGCTGCTCGGCCTCTACTTCTTCTTCCAGTACACCAAGATCGGCCTCGCCATGCGCGCGGCCGCCTCCGTGCCTGAATCGGCCCGGCTGGTCGGCATCAACACGAGTTGGATGATCGCGTTGGGCTGGGGCATGGCCTCCGCGATTGGTGCAATCGCCGGCATGCTGATCGCACCGGTCGTGTTCCTCGAGCCCAACATGATGGGCGGCGTGCTGATCTACGGCTTCGCCGCGGCGGTGCTCGGCGGACTGACCAGCCCGTTCGGCGCCGTGGTCGGCGGCTTCCTGGTCGGTGTCTTCGAAAACCTCGCCGGCACCTACATTCCCGGCGTCGGCAACGAGCTGAAGCTCCCGATCGCGCTCGCGCTGATCATCTCCGTCCTGGTCGTCAAACCCGCTGGCCTGTTCGGCCGGCACATCGTCAAGCGAGTTTGATATGAGCGCTGCAGAAGATGTCGTAACGGAAGCCCCGGCGATCGATGCGGTTCCGAAGCGGGCGATGACGCTGGGCACGGGCACCTCCCTGTTGGTGCTGGCGGTGCTGTTGATCGTGCCGGTGTTCGTCAAGAACTTCATCATCTTCCAGATGACGATGCTCCTGATCTACGGGCTGGCGGTGCTGGCCTTGAACATCCTGACGGGCGGCTCCGGCCAGTTCTCGCTCGGCCAGAGCGCCTTCTACGCCGTGGGCGCTTATACGTCGGCGGTGCTGATGGAGTACTTCAACGTCAACTATGCGCTGACAATTCCGATTTCCGCCGCGGTCTGCTTCGGATTCGGCTACCTGTTCGGCAAGCCGGCGCTGCGGCTGTCGGGCGTCTATCTCGCGCTCGCGACCTTTGCGCTTGCCACCGCGATGCCGCAGCTGCTGAAGCTGAACTTCCTCGAGCACTGGACCGGCGGCGTGCAGGGCCTCGTCGTCACCAAGCCGGACGCGCCGTTCGGGCTGCCGATGTCGCAGG
>NZ_JADPJJ010000028.1:0-2130 GCF_023073375.1 Bradyrhizobium sp. 197
ATCCACAGACAATGAGGAATTTGGCGGCGTCACCCATACCTTGACTCACAAACACATGTGGTCAGTCAAGAGAATACAAACGGCCACCTGGGCAGTTACCGCTGCGCTCGCAATGACGGTGCTTGTGGTCGCTACGACATGAACCGCATCATCTTCTCCAGCCGCGCTATCTTGCCGCCGTAGGGCGGATAGAGGTCGGCGAGGCGGTTGAATTTCGAGCGATAGAACACCGGCTTCAGCTTGCTGAACGTGCGAAAGCCCCATTCGCCGTGATAGGCGCCGGTGCCGGATGCGCCGACGCCGCCCATCGGCTGGTTGATTTGCGCGAAGTGAAACAGGCAGTCGTTGATCGTGACGCCGCCGGAGACGGTGCGCGCCAGCACCTCGTCCCGCGCAATGCGGTCCTTGCCGAACCAGTACAGCGCCAGCGGCCGGTCGCGGGCGTTGACGAAGGCGATGGCGTCGGCTGGTTCGCGATAACCAAGCACCGGCAGCACAGGGCCGAAAATCTCCTCCTGCATCACCGTCATCGCCTCGGTCGCGCCGACGATCAGCGTCGGCGGGAATTTGCGGTGTGCCTTCCAATTGGGATCGTCGGCCTTCGCCGGCTGCAAAATCTTTGCGCCGCGGCTTGCCGCATCGGCGACGAGATTTTCCAGCCGCGCATAATGCCGGTCGGAGATCACGGAGGTGTAGTCCTTGTTGGCGGGATCGGTGCCGAACATGCGCCGCATCTGCGCCCGCACTTTTTCGGCGAAGGCCTGCAACGAGCGCTCGGGCACCAGCACATAATCCGGCGCGATGCAGGTCTGCCCGGCATTGAGCAGCTTGCCGTAGGCGATGCGCTCAGCCGCCTCTTCGAGATCGGCGGAGGCGTCGATGATCGCGGCCGATTTGCCGCCGAGCTCGAGCGTGACGGGCGTCAGATTGCGGCCCGCGGCCTCCGCGACCAGCCGCCCGACCCGGGTCGAGCCGGTGAACACGAGATGATCGAACGGCAGGTATGCGAAGGCCTTTGCGACCTCGTCCTCGATGCCGGTGACGAGCACTTCCGCGGCATCGAACCGCGCGGCGATCGCCTCCTTCAGCAGGCCTGCGAAGTGGGTGACCTGTTCGCTCGGCTTGATGATGACACGGTTGCCGGCGGCGAGCGCGCCGATCGCAGGCGCGAGCGTCAGCTGGAGCGGATAATTCCAGGGCGCGATGATGCCGACAACGCCGAGCGGCTGCGGCATCAGCCGGTTGCGCGCGGGCAAAAATTGCAGCGCGGTGGCGATGCGCCGCGGCGCCATCCAGCTCTTCAGATGCTTGGTGGCATGCCGGATCTCGGAGAGCACCATCATCGTTTCGGCGATATTGGTCTCGACCGCCGAGCGGTGGCCGAAATCGGCCGAGATCGCCTGCCGGAAGCGCTCCTCGTTGTCCGCGACCACGGCACGCAGCCGCGCCAGCCGGTCGAGCCGCTCGGCAAGGTCTGGCGCCGGCTCGGCCCGCGACCGCGCGACCATGGCATGGAAGTTTTCCTCAAGGGCCCGAAGCGGGACGCTCGTCAGGGATTTGTCCAAGGCGTGGTCCATGGCGTTCTCCCCTTTAAGTGGCGTTTTTGCCTGGTTTTGTTGCCGCAAGCTGGCCCTTTGTGGAACTTCTGGCAAGACTTGGCTTTTTGGCGGGTTTTGACCTGTCACGCGGGTTTTGACCTGTCACAAAGTCGAAAAAATCGTCCCGCAGCCCTTTCCAAAGGCACCCCGGGTTGGTACATACCGCCCGCACCCAACGGGCTCTGCCCGGGGTTGCCTTCCAAGGAAGCCTTTGGGACGGACGAAGCAAGCCACGCGAGCAGCGTCGGCCTTACCTCACCGTCCCCGGCATTTCACGAAGGCAAAGCAACGGTTTAACGCGGGGTGGAGCAGCCCGGTAGCTCGTCAGGCTCATAACCTGAAGGTCATAGGTTCAAATCCTATCCCCGCAACCAAGTTCGGACTTTACCGGTCCTGATGAGAAAATGGCCCGCATTGAGCGGGCCATTTTTGTTGTGTGCCGAGTATGAACGACAGCTTGGAGGTGGAAGTCCTCTATCCAGCCTGATGGCGGCGAAGGATTAGCGAAGCGCAAGGGCGTCATCGTGAGGTG
>NZ_JADPJJ010000109.1:0-1910 GCF_023073375.1 Bradyrhizobium sp. 197
TGACCCGTTTCGGACGTGCGCCTATCGGGGCCGTTTCGTTCGCAGTCGAGGCAGCAACGTCATTCCGGAAGGCCTGCTTTGCGAAGACCCTTGGCGAACATGGCGAAGTCCTCTGCTCGGCGGAATGGCGCTAGATCTCTGAGAGTGGAGGCTCGCAAGTCAGGATTAAGTTCGAGCGCCCGTGCTATGGCTTTCTGTGCTGGCTCAAGCTGTCCGGCAAGCGCCTTGCTGGCAGCGGAAATGCAGATCGTCAGCAGAAATTTGGGATTGTCGCGCATTGCCTGTTCGGCGCATAACGATGCCACGTCACATCGGCTCGCGAGAAAATGAGCATATGCCATGGCTCCCTGCATGCCATACATGGACGGATCGAGCGGACTCAGGCGCATGGCACGCGCAACATGCTCAAGTGCCAGGTCCGACTCACCTCTCCAAACTCTCAGCCAGGCACTAAGCGTCCAAGCTTCGGCTAAGTTGGGACTGACCGCCAGTCCCCGATCCATGAGCGCCGCGGCGTCGTCGAACTCCTGGGCTACAAAGGCGAGTGCATACCCACCCCTAGACAGCGCGACAGGGTCATCTCCACCGAGATGCACGGCTTTCCGGGCCAGCCGCGTAGTTTCGGCACTCTCTTGCTCAGGCTCGATCATCCAGCCACGTGCCTTGCGCTGCACGTAGCACCACGCGGCCATGCCATAGGCGCACGCCAAGCCACGGTCGAGTTCGATCGCCCTGCAAAACAGCGCAAGCGCCTCGCGGTTCGCTTCCATTGTCGTGCGGCGAAGTTTCACCAGTCCGCGCAGGTAATAGTCGTACGCAGTCAGATTGTTGGTTGGTTTGCGGTTGGCACGTCTGATCTCCTCAACCTGCAGCTTCGGGGCGATAGCGCTAATGACGCTGGCGGTTACATGGTCCTGTAGATCGAACATATCTTCGAGCGCACCCTCGAAACGGTCCGTCCAGAGATGTGCTCCATTTTCGGCATCGATCAGCTGACCGGCGATACGAATGCGGTTTCCAGCTTTGCGCACGCTGCCTTCGAGCACGTAGCGCACTCCTAGCTCCCTTCCGACCTGCTTCACGTCCACATGCCGGCCTTTGTACGTGAAACTCGAATTGCGCGCGATCACAAACAGCCAACGAAGGGCAGAGAGCGCCATCGTGATATCCTCCACGACGCCATCTGCGAAATACTCCTGCTCTGGATCTGCACTCAAGTTCTGGAAAGATAGTACGGCAATCGAGGGTTTGTCAGGGAGCGCCAACGTGGGCCTTAGGTTTGCTGCCGCAAGATCTCTCACTCTGAAAACGCGGACCGGACGTCCAATGTTCTTGAGGTTCTGCTCGCCGGCATCATCAAACACAACATCAAGTTTATCGCGGAGTTGTCGGTGGGCATCATCCGACACACAAATGCCACCGGGCTCCGCAATCGCTTCGAGACGCGCTGCTACGTTGACACCGTCGCCGAATATGTCCCCATTATCCTGGATAACATCGCCAACATTGATACCGATCCGGAACTCAATTCGATTGTTCGCTGGTACGTCCGAATTGCGTTCCGCCATGCCACGCTGAACATCGACCGCACAGCGCATTGCGTCCACAACGCTATTGAACTCGGCCAAAAGGCCATCGCCGGTGTTCTTGACGATGTGCCCTCGATAGGCGGCAATCGTTGGATCAATCAAGACCCGCAAATGCTCCCTCAGCCGGACGTGCGTGCCCTCCTCGTCCCTGCCCGTTAAACGACTGTAACCGGCGACATCGGCCGCGAATATGGCTGTTAGCCGTCGCAAGAGGTGTTCGCGGCTCAAGGGATTCTCCCGCCGTGAAGCGTCACCGGTCTGAACCGGCACCTTTTGAAATGTTAGCGAGAATCGGCGTCAAATGCCACAGCCATCAACAAG
>NZ_JADPJJ010000113.1:0-1874 GCF_023073375.1 Bradyrhizobium sp. 197
CGGGATAGGGGGACGCCTCGCGGCGTCGCCCCTCCCACACCACCGTACGTACGGGTCCGTATACGGCGGTTCGGTGGATTATGCGGGTCTCGGAGCCGCGATGGAAGCCAAGCCGAGTGACCTGAAGAAGACAGTTTGCAAGGCAATGTTAAGCGCAGGGCTCGCCGCCAACCGCCAAGGGCCATGTGGGCTGCCGGCAGTTTGAGCCGCCAGATCCCGGCCGACACCACGGCGTCGCAGTTCGGCAAAGCGAGTGCGACCACGCTTCCACTGCTTCCAGGCGATGGCGCGCAACCGCCGCCTGATCCACTGATCGAGTGCGCTCAACACCGACGGGGTTTGGCAGAAGCCGAAGTATCCGCGCCAGCCGACAAGGTAAGTGGACAGCTCCTTGGCGATCTGTTCGAGGCTTCGTCCGCACGTGCGTCGCGTCAGCTCCCGGACTCTCGCTTTGAAGCGGGTAATCGCCTGCGGTGCGATACGCCGCCGCGGCTCCTTCCCGCCTGTGAAGCTGAAGCCCAGGAACTTGCGGACGCTCGGCTTGGCAACCGCGCTCTTGGCCTTGTTGACCTTCAGCTTGAGGCGCTTTTCGAGGAACTTCTCGATGCCGGCCATCACCCGCTCGCCGGCCTTTCGACTGCGCACATAGATGTTGCAGTCATCGGCGTAGCGCACGAAGCGGTGGCCGCGCTTCTCCAGCTCCTTGTCCAGCACATCCAGCATCAGGTTCGACAACAGCGGCGAGAGCGGGCCGCCTTGCGGCGTACCTTCCTCCGTCGCGCTGACCAGTCCCCCTTCCAGCACGCCCGCGGTCAGAAAGCCGCGGATCAGCTTCAGGAGGCGCTTGTCAGCAACCCGCTTGGCAACCAGCCCCATCAGGATGTCGTGGTTGACCCGGTCGAAGAACTTCTCCAGGTCGATGTCCACGACAAAGCCGTGCCCGGACGCGATGTACGCCTGCGCCTGTTCCACAGCCTGATGCGCCGAGTGCTTCGGCCGGAAGCCGAAGCTCGTTCCGGAGAACGTTCCGTCCCAATCCGCCTGCAGCACCTGCAGTACCGCCTGTTGGATGAAGCGATCGAGCACCGTGGGGATGCCGAGCGGCCGAGTGCCGCCCGATGCCTTCGGTATCTCGACGCGTCGTACCGGTTGCGGCTTGTAGGTGCCCTCCAGCAACTGGGCTCGGATCGTGGGCCAGTGCTCCTTCAGGTAGGTCGGCAGCTCATCAACGGACATGCCGTCGATGCCTGCCGCACCTTTATTGCGCTTCACTCGCGCCAACGCTTCCTTCAGATTCTCACGCTCGACCACTGCTTCCATCAACGGCCCTGCGACCGCCGGGCGTTCGAGACTGGCTTTCGCCGCACGTGCTTCGGCCTCTTGGGCGGCGGCCTTCGGGGCTTCACCCCTCGCTCCGGTGCCCAAGTTCAGTTCGATCTGTTTCTTCTGCCGCATGGCTCGCACGAGATTACCGCTCTACTGGCCTCTTCCACCGTTCAGGCCTTCGGCAGCGCGCCGCCGCCTACTATGCCCTCGGCTGACTTCTGCACTGCGGTCAGGCCGCCTTGCGACGGCCTCAGTCCCGTTGCCGGGACACAGCACAGACCTCCCGAGGTAAGACCGACCGCCTTCACCGCACCCCCGCCGGATTTACCACCCCGGTCCTTGATGACTATGGACTTCGCGATCAGTTGCTCGCTCGTCCGGCCGGGTAGGCCTCGTTATCCGGTGCTTGTCCATCGGGCCGCGGCTTTGCTCCACGCTGTCTTCAGACCCCACCTCACGATGACGCCCTTGCGCTTCGCTAATCCTTCGCCGCCATCAGGCTGGATAGAGGACTTCCACCTCCAAGCTGTCGTTCATACTCGGCACAC
>NZ_JADPJJ010000124.1:0-1778 GCF_023073375.1 Bradyrhizobium sp. 197
CGTATTGCCGCATCAGCAAATGTTACCCTGATGGCACGGATGCGAGGTCGACTGATCGGCCGCGCCAGGTAGCTTTCCCGGCTTGCTCGACGAAAGGGGCTGTGGGCGGGTCGGGCCCTACATAGCCCGAGCCGTCCACAACCCCGGGCGATGGAGCGGCGGTCGAGGCATCCGCAAGCGGCCGCTCCGCGACCAACTGCTCGGCCGTCTTTTGTCTAAGCGCCCTTAGCAGGCGCTGCACGATCGAATGCTGTCTCGCCCCGAACTCCTCGGGGTGAGTCTCGCTCAGCCGACCGACGATTGTGAGCGCCGTCAGTTGCGGCTGCTCCGCGAGCCAGCCCTCGATAGCAGCAATATGCGGGTCGAGCTTGGACGGCATGCGAACCCTGGTTTTATAGGGCCGACGAGTCCGCCGGTGCGTGGCACGCGGCTCGCCGGCGGTCACCCTCTTGCCGAGCGTCTTCGCGAACGTCGCCGCGGTCACCGGCGCGTTGCTCGTGTGAGCGGATTGCAGGCCACGCGCCTGTCCGGCACGACGATCGACGCGATTGCCGAGTTCGTTCTGGGTTGCGCGAATCTCGGCCAACAGCGCGACCGGATCGAGCGAGCGATACTGATCGCGCAGCCGTTTCTTCACGGCGGCGGTCACCTTGGGATGCGCTAATGCACGCTCGTAGGGCGTCGATGGGGGATGATAGCGCTTGATCACTTTAGCCCCTTCGCGGCGCTTCTCCTTCAGCTTGAACGAGGGCTGGAAGAAGTTGACGTAGAGCCGCGCCGCCGCATAGAGGCGGCCCATCACGCGCGCCGTCTCGACGCCATCGAAGCGGCCATAGCCCATGAGGCGGCGGACGACGGCACCATTCTTCTGCTCGACGAATGCTTGATCGTTCTTCTTGTACGCGCGCGAGCGCGTCACTTCGAGCTTCTGTTCGCGACACCATGGCACGACGACATCGTTCATGAAGGCGCTGTCGTTGTCGAAGTCAACGCCGCGCAACAACCAGGGGAACAGGCTCTGTGCGCGGTTGATCGCTTCGACGACCAGCGAACCCTCCCGCGTCAGCAACGGCAGGCACTCCGTCCAGCCAGTGGCGATATCGACCATCGTCAGGGTCTGGATGAACGAGCCGGCCACCGACGTGCCGCCATGCGCGACCATGTCGACCTCGCAGAAGCCAGGCACCGGGCTGTTCCAGTCATTGAACGTGCGGATCGGGACCTCGCGCCGGATTGCCGAATAGAATCCGGCACGGCGCCGCCTGCCGCCGCTCGCCGCAATCTTCACATCGACGAGCAGGCGATCAATGGTGGCGGCGCTGATGGCCAGAACACGATCACGGTCCGCCTGGCCAAGCCGCAATCGGCCATGTTGCTCGAGCGCCGGCAGCAAGGTCGGAACCATCACCTTGAGCCGCTTGCCGCACACCCGATCCGACGCCTCCCACAGCGCCGTCATCGCGTCCTTGATCGTCGTACCATATCTACGTTTACGCTCTTGCGGTTTCTCGACCTTGCTGGGCCCAACCGTCGTGCGCCGCCGGAGTGCGCGCATCGCATGCTTACGATGCCAGCCCGTCGTCGCGCACAGCGCGTCGAGGATCCGTCCCTTTTCCGCCCGCTTGGCCGACCGGTATTGCTCCGTCACTGCTGACACCACTTCGCGCCGCGTGCCCATGCTGATCTTTCCCGCCATAGTGGCCACCGAACCAATTCGGTGGCACCGACCCAATCATCGGCGAGAAGTTTTCCAGTAACATTTTGAATGAGGCAATGCG
>NZ_JADPJJ010000173.1:0-1616 GCF_023073375.1 Bradyrhizobium sp. 197
CCTGAGTACCGGAGTGTGAGCTTGCGGCCGCAGCGCTTGCACCGGATCAGACCGGCCAGCAGCGCGTCTCCATGCTTGGGCGCGCCGTGATGCCGACCAGTGGGAACGTTGCTGCTGACCATCGCGCGGATCGCCTCGAACCTCTCCCAGCTCACATACCCGTCGTGGGTATTAGGCTTCAACGTCAACCATTCGTTCCGCGTCTTGCGGCGGATCTTCACGCTCACGCCCTCGGCGGTGTATCCCGCCGCCACAGCCGTCTTACCATAGGCATAGGCGCCGCCGTAGACCGGGTTCTCAATGATCCGGTGGATGGCGGAGTAACTCGGTCGCCGCCAGGCTGTGTCGCCGTTGGACTGTTTCACCGGCAGATCGAGATTGTACTCGTGGAGCCAGCAGAGCGCCTGTCGGGCACTGCCCAGTTCCTCGACCTTGTCGAACACCAACTGGATCGCTTCCTGGACGCGCCGATCCGGATCTTTCTCATAGCGGTCGCCGGCCTTCACGAAGCCGACGGGCGCCGCCACAATCAACTCGCCCCGGCGCGCCTTCTCGTAGCGGGCCGAGAGCGAGCGCTGGCGCAACAGATCCAGCTCGTACTCGTTGAGGCTACCCTTGAGCCCGAGCAGCAGGCGGTCGTTGCCGTGCCTTGGCGCATAGATAGTCTCCTGATCGACCAGAACGGTGTCGACCACGCGGCACATCTCGATGAGTTGCTGCCAATCCCGGCTGTTGCGAGCGAACCGCGAGACCTCGCGGGCGCAAACTGCACCAACCTTACCGAGGCAAACCTCCGCTACCATCCGCTCAAAACCAGCGCGTTGGACCCCGCCGGCGGCTGAACGACCGAGATCATCATCGATCACTTCGATCTCAGACCAACCGAGCGCCGTCAGCCGGTCCCGCATGGCGTATTGCAACGCGCTGCTCTCGCGATTGTGCAACACCTGATGTGCCGAGGATTGACGCACGTAAAGAATCGCCTTGCGCTCCAGATGATGAGGCCTGACCTTGTCAGAGATCATGACCGACCTCCTTCGCGGGTGGCGTTGCTGTCATCGCAGCATGGTCGACGATCAACTGCGTCATCAGGCTTGTGAGGGCCGCCCGAGCTTCCGCCGGCAGCTCCAGCCATGCTGGTGCGCCGATGGCGCCGTTCGAAAGGCCGCTCCCGAACAGATCCATCTGCTGCTGCGGCCGCGGTTGTCGATTGTGTCGGTATCCGCTCCCTGGCATTGCCGTCTGCCGTGACATGGGTCTCTCCCCGATTCTGGTCGTGAGAGGCTCTGGATGCGCTAGAAAGCAGAGCAGCTGATGACGTTCGATCCATCAACACCAGATCGAGAAGCGCAGAAAGCGCTGCAAGTGCGGTTATGCTGACAAATGGCCGAGCTGCCAAAAGCTCCGCCTCAGGGCATGCCGTCCGGTCGAACATCCATGCTGGAACCTCCAGCCAACGATCTGCTTGCGATCCATCCAGCGTGCAGCGGAAGGCGACATCGCCAGCCTTGTCGACGGCCCCATGAACGCAAACTCGGCAGCCAAACCAAGGATGATATCGATAAAGAACCTCGCGAAGAACGGTCCTGTGGGCGTTCTCAAACCTCGTTGTACAA
>NZ_JADPJJ010000165.1:0-195251 GCF_023073375.1 Bradyrhizobium sp. 197
GATCGAGATCGCGCTGGCGCAGATCTGGGCCGAGCTTCTGGGCCTGGAACGTGTCGGCCGGCACGACAACTTCTTCGAGCTGGGCGGGCACTCACTGCTCGCACTGCAAGTGCTTGAGCAACTCCGGCGGCGGGGTCTTACCCTCGAACTTTCCGCGCATATCGCGAGTCCCCGCCTCGACCAGTGCGCCGAGAAAGTGCGCTCGCGATCAAAGGACGATCGAAAATCTGCGGGCCAACTCATTTCTCTTCGAGTCGCCAAGAGTCGGCCGCTTATCCTCTGTCACGCGCGTGGCGGAGGCCTGAGCATCTATGATGACCTCGTGCGGGCGTTGCCACCTACGCAAAACATCTATGGTATTCATGCCCTAAACTTCGGTCACGAACTCGCGAGGGTGCGTTCGATTGACGAGATAGCTGAAGTCTATGCTCGGGCCATTCTTCCAGTGCTACCGGACATGGCTTGTACGCTCGCCGGATGGTCTTTTGGTGGTGTGCTCGCCCACGCCATCGCTGGGGTACTTATTTCCGCACACGTGAGGGTCGATTTTGTGGCTATGATCGATAGTGCCTATCCGTCGGTCCTAGAAGCGCCTCTCAGTCTCTCCATGGACCAGGAATGGTCTGAATTCCTTATATTCCTTGCGGAGGAGGGTGGATTGTCGCCTCAACACGGTGCAACGACCGAAATTCGGCCAGCTGACTTCGCAGCGCTTGCTCTCGCCCTCTCGGGTGCATGGAAAATTGGTGCACCCGCGCTTGAGGAAATCTTCCAAGTGTTCGTTCGCCATATTCGCGCGGGCAGACTCTACGTACCCAAGAAGGTTTCGGCGCTCGGCGTCTCTTACAATCAGAACTCCGCCAACACAGCAACTTCATGGCGCGCTGTCTTCGATAGCGTCATTGAAGCGCCGCCTCTTCCTGGCGACCATCGCTCGCTTCTGAAGCATCCAAACGTAGTTGTCCTCGCGGACGACCTCTCAAATCGCCTGTTCGCCGACGCTGTTCTCCATTCGTCCGCCATTGAATAAAAGCCGTGGCGGACTCAGTCACGAGCCGGATCGGGTCCTGGGCCCTGTGCCGGAGGAGATCCGGCTTTCGAGGTCGCGGGCAAGATCACTCTTCGCACGAATTTCGCCTGTAACCGACCTGAGCTGCTGATTCCGCTCGATGTTGCACGCGCCGCCGCCGACCGGGCATGCTCCCGGCGCCGTTTTCCACGTCTAACTCGATCTGCGCCCGTACTTTGACGGGGGGAGCGGCCGGGTAGGGCCGGCCGGGACAGGTCTGAGCGTCCGATGGAGGAAACCTGCGCAAGCTAGCGGCGGACGGCCAAAGATGACGCGCGACGGGATTTAAGTGGACTTAGGCGGCCGTCCGAATGATCTCGAATCGCACCGCCTTTTCCGGGGGGATCATCAAAACGGCCCCCTGACTGCGTGTTCCAGCCGATCGTGATCACCGATTCCAGGCCATCGTGATCACCCATTCCAGAGCATCGTGATCGTCGTTTCCAGCCGATCGTGATCGCTATTTCCAGCGATCATGATCGGGGGCAACGGGGAGGCGCGCACCGCTGACAGTCTGCAACCCGGCTACCTTGGTCTTTTGCCCAACCGCAGAGGATCGAGATGCCGACAGAGAGACTGTCCATGCGCCACATTCGTGAAGCTCTACGCCTGCACTACAGCGTCGGCATGTCGCAACGCGCCGTTTCCGCAGCCTCGGCTTGGCCCAAGGCACGGTCAGCAAGTACCTCAACCGCGCCCGCCGCGCCGGCCTGACCTGGCCGTTGCGGCCAGAGCTGGATGACGATGTCCGGCTCGAGAACCGCCTGTATCCGCCACCCTCTGATCGGCCCAGCGAGGAACGTCCGCAGCCGGATTGGGCGCTCGTGCATCGCGAGCTGCGGCGCCCGAACGTCACGCTGATGCTGTTGTGGGAGGAGTATTGCGACGCAAGCTCCGACAGCTTCAGCTACTCATGGTTCTGCGAACGCTACAAGGAGTGGGCCGGCCGCCTCAAGCCGACCCTGCGCCAGGTCCATGTCGCCGGCGAGAAGCTGTTCGTCGACTATTCCGGCCACACGATGGAGGTGGTTGACGGGCTCACGGGTGAGGCCCGCATCACCCAAAAGACCGTCGAGATATTTCTCCGCGGCAAGCGGGTGAGCGCCTCGACATAGTTCGCAATCACGCCCTTGGCCTCTTTGTAATCGGGCGAGGGGGCCCAGATAGCCGGCAACATGACAAACGCGCCTTCGACGCCTTTGAGCGCCCGCTCGATGGCTGCCGAATAATTCCAATCACCGTCAACCAGTTCCACGCCCTGGTTCGCCCAGCTTGACCCCTTCTCGCGATTGCGGACTAGCGCGCGTACCTCCTTGCCGTGCGCCAAGAGATGTTCTGCCGTTGCGCCGCCCACTTTTCCCGTGATTCCCATTACTAAGAACATGCGTTTTCTCCTGATCTTGAGGGACAGAGCACTGCCCCTGTTGGTTCAACGGATGAGCGGCAGAATGGCCCGGATTCGGGGATCGCGCGCGTAGAGGCCGCCCCATGTCATCGCGCCCAGAAGCAGGGAAATGATTTCCGGCGGCGATCCCAACTCACCAATGCGGACATGGGCGCAGGTGGCACCTCCCAAAAAGCCCGTCACTAGGATCGCGCCGAGGACGGCGGTGGCCGGGATGGCGTAAAGGATGGCGCAGGCGAGTATGATCAGACCCACGACACAGGTCAGGTCCATCGCGAACCCGGTTTCGTGCAACATGCTCGCGATCTGTGACGGCGCGAAAAGCTGAATAGTGCCGTCTGCCACCAGAGCGATAAAACGCGCTCACTATCCGGCCGGCCCATAGGCTGCGATGCAAGATCATAGCTTCAGGCACGTGATGCAGGTTCATAGTTTGGGACACTTGTCGTTCTCCGATGGGGGGATCCCATATTCGGAGCTCACTTACTGTGTCTCTTAGGTATGATAAACACCCAGGAAATGAACTCACTGTTCTCCCTGCGGTGAACAATACCGAGGCATGAAAATGCAGAATCTCGAACCGATCCTCATTTTCATAACGGTAGCGGAAATGGGGAGCTTCACCCGCGCAGCCGATAGCCTGGGCATTCAGAAGGGAAGGGCTTCAACGGCGGTCCGGAAGCTGGAAGAAGATGTTGGTGTGAGGCTCCTGCACCGGACGACGCGCAGCGTTCAGTTGACGGAAGACGGACGCGCATTTCATGCGCGTGCCCGCGATCTGCTTGCTGAAGTCGATGACCTGCACTCCATGTTCGCAGGCGATCGCGTGGCACTTCGCGGGCGTTTGCGGGTCGATCTTCCGACCGAGGTGGCGCGCACAACGATCGTGCCGGCCTTGCCGGATTTCATGGCGGCTCACCCCGAGTTGGAGCTGGAGGTGTCGAGTACGGATCGGCAAGTCGATCTTGTTCAAGAAGGGTTCGACTGTGTATTGCGGCTTGGACCAATAGGGGACGAGACGCTGATTGCCCGTCCACTGGGCCTGTTGCGCATGGTCAACGCTGCCAGTCCCCCCTATCTGGCGCGCTACGGCGTCCCTCGATCGCTGGATGATCTCCGGCATCAGGAACATCGGACTATTCATTTTTCGACGATGCTGGGCGCAAGACCCTATGGATGGGAATATCCGGACGGCGACAGCTACGCGACGCTTCAGTTGCCAGGTGCGCTACACGTCAACAGCGCGCAGACCTACGAAGCCGCTGCCCTCGCCGGCCTTGGCCTGATTCAGGCGCCACTCTTGGGGATTGGCCGATACTTAGAGAGTGGAGCGCTTGTGGAGATCATACCCGATTTTCGTCGCCGGGCGCTCGCCGTGTCCCTCGTCGTAGCACATCGGAGCGATCTGTCGCGTCGAGTCCGCGCATTCATGAAATGGATCGAAGATGTGCTGACGCCGTATCTGGAATAGCGAGACGGACATCTTCGTCCGCGCCTCGAAATCAACATTCTGAAATTATGTCTGCCGGTCGGCGGCCCGGCGGTCCAACAGAAAGCGCAGCGCATCCCGAAGGCGCTGCGGCTTGCGATGGAAGGGCATGGATAAATAATCTGCTGCTCATTCACGCCTTCGCGTCCAGCGACCCATTGAAACCAACCCGCTGGGCTTCTGTTGCGACATCGTCAAACCAGTGTTTTCCGGCATCGTCTATCACGCCAATTATTTGCGCTTCATGGAGCGCGGGCGGACCAATCATCTGCGGCTGATGGGTGCCGAGCAGCAGGCGCTGTTCGAGCAAGCCGAGACGGAAGAGGCGAGCTTCGCCTTCGTGGTGCGATCGATGCATCTGAATTTCCTCAAGCCCGCCCGGATGGACGACGTGCTCGACGTCGTGACCTGGCCGGTCGCGGTGAAGGGCGCCTCGATCATGCTGGCGCAGGAGGTGCGGCGCGGGGAGGACGTGCTGGTGAAAGCCGAGGTGCGCGTCGCCTTCATCAGCGGCGGCCGCGCCCAGCCGATCCCGAAGTCGATCCGCGCCATGATGAAGGCTGATCTGATTTCGTGATCGTGCGATAGCGGACGGCCTCTCGACTCCGCGGCATGCAGGCGTAGATTGCGCTCCCGTCAACCGATGAGGCCATCATGTCGCGCCCGCCGCTTCCGCCCTTCACCCGTGAGACCGCCGCGCAGAAGGCCCGCATGGCCGAGGACGCCTGGAATTCGCGCGACCCGGTGCGCGTCTCGCTCGCCTATACCGAGGACAGTCGCTGGCGCAATCGTTCGGAATTGTTTCAGGGCCGCGAGGCCATCGTCGCATTCCTCACCCGCAAATGGGAGAAGGAGCAGGAGTACCGCCTGATCAAGGACCTCTGGGGCTTCGACGGCAACCGTATCGCGGTGCGCTTCCAGTACGAATGGCACGACGCGAGCGGCCAATGGTATCGCTCCTACGGCAACGAACAGTGGGAGTTCGACGAGCACGGGTTGATGAGGCGGCGCGAGGCCTCGATCAACGACATCGCCATTGCGGAGAACGACCGGCGGTTTCACTGGCCGGCGCCGGGGCCGAGGCCGGCGGATGTGCCGGGGTTAGGGACCGATCCGTTCTGAGATTTCAACCCCCATGGTGAGGAGCCGCGAAGCGGCGTCTCGAACCATGCAGGCCCTGTTGCTGCACCTCGGCCTCTATCCTTCGAGACGCGCGCAAATGGCGCGCTCCTCAGGATGAGGGGTTGGACTTGCGCACCAGAAACCGCTCGGCGAACTCAATGCGGCTTCGCTGATCTCCAAGATCACCTCAGCGCGCGCCGATGTCGCGAACTCGCCCGAACTGATCGAGGCCAACACGGCGGTCGCCGCTGATGTCATCAAGCGGCCTGATCTCGGCCGCATCGAACCGGGGGCGACCGCCGATCTCACCGTCGTCGATCTGACCCATCCGGATCTTCAGCCGCTGTTCGATCCGCGCCGCGCACTGATCGCGCTCGCCAACCGCGCCAATATCGATCAGGTCATGGTCGATGGCCGCATGCTGATCGATGCCGGTCGCTATCTCAGCGCCGACGAGGCGGCGATCATGGCCGCCGGCACCGCTGCGATCGGCAAGATCTGGGACCTGCCCGAGGCCCAGGCCGCGTTCAACGGTTGAGCATCGCTTCGTCCTCGAATTCGGCGAGCGACTTGCGCATGGTCTCGACGAGATCCAGTGCCACCGGCGAGGGGCTGCGCTGTGCGGGGAAAACGGCTGAGAACTCGAAGTCGATGCGCGGCAGGAAGCGGCGCGCGATGACACCGCGGGTTGAAAATTCCTGCGCGGTGAACGGATCGCAGATCGCGACCCCGAGGCCTGATGACACCATGCCGCACATGATTTCCGACAGTGTGGTCTCGACCCTGAGCACGCGGCGGACGTCGCTGCGGTGGAAGACCTGATCGACGAGGTGCCGGCTCGACGATCCCGCCGATAGCGAGATGAACGTCTCGCCCTCGAAATCGCCCGGCTCCAGCACCTCCTTTTCTGCAAGCCGGTGTCCGGTCGGCAGCACTGCGACACGCGCCAGTGACGGTAGCCGCTGGCTCGGCAGGCCGGAATGGGCGATCGGCACCTCGGCAAAGCCGATGTCGCATTGATTGTTCAGCACCCAGTCGACCACGATCGGCGAGATCACACCGAAGAAAGCGAGGTTAAGGTTCGGCCGCTCTTTCAGAAAATGTCCGGCAAGCCGCGGCAGATAGCCATTCGACAGCGCTGGAAGTGCAGCGATCCGCAGCGAGCCGGTGCGGCGGCCGCGGATTTCCTCGGCTGCCGCCGTGATGCGTTCGAGGCCGACGAAGGAGCGCTCGACCTCGGTATAAAGCGCCATGGCCGCGGCGGTCGGCACGAGTCCGGTGCCGCGCCGCTCGAACAGCTCCATCTTCAGCAGCCCCTGAAGGTCGCGCAGCAACCGGCTGACCGCCGGCTGTGTCACGGTCATCAGTGCCGCCGCCTCTGTCACGCTGCCCGTCAGCATCGTCGCCCGGAAGGCCTCCACCTGCCGCGAATTGATCCGCGCCATCCCGAATTCCATTCATAACATTTCGGCATGCAAAGGGTGCCATTATTCATTGGACGATGGAAGGCTAGGTTTGCGATCTTTTTCATCAGAGCTGGAGAGAGCCCGCTTTTTCGGCAGATTGGAGGGGTTCAAACCTCCGGATCGCGTCAAACCTGTCGAACAGGGGCCGGAGCCTTGGTCGGAGAAAGGATTTGCGCGGAAGGAAATACGGAAGGCTCGGCAGCGAGACTCGTCGGCACGTCACCTCACCCCGGTATGGAGATCGGACCACATGAAGACTTTTCGCCTTCTGACAGCGGTCGGCATCGCGGCTCTCATGGCCGCCCCCTCGGTCGCCTCGGCCCAGCAAAAGACGCTCTATGTCGCCGGCTATGGCGGCTCGTTCGAGAAGACCATCCGTGACGAGGTGATCCCGACCTTCGAGAAGGAGAACGGCGTCAAGGTCGAATACGTCGCTGGCAACTCCACCGACACGCTGGCAAAGCTTCAGGCGCAGAAGGGCAACCAGCAGATCGACGTCGCCATCGTCGACGACGGCCCGATGTACCAGGCGATCCAGCTCGGCTTCTGCGGCAAGCTTGATGGCCTGCCGGCCGATCTCTACGACACCGCCCGCTTCAAGGACGACCGCGCTGTCGCGATCGGCATCGTTGCCACCGGCCTGATGTACAACACCAAGGTGTTTGCGGAGAAGGGCTGGGCGCCGCCGACTTCCTGGAACGATTTGAAGGACACGAAATACGCAAAACAGCTCGTGATCCCGCCGATCAACAACACCTATGGCCTCGAAGCGCTGGTGATGCTGTCGAAGATGAACGGCGGCGGCGAGACCAACGTCGATTCCGGCTTCAAGATCTTCAAGGAGCAGATCAATCCGAACGTGCTCGCCTATGAGCCGTCGCCGGGCAAGATGACCGAGCTGTTTCAGTCCGGTCAGGCCGTGATCGCGGTATGGGGCACCGGACGCGTGCAGAGCTTTGCCAATACCGGCTTCCCCGTCGACTTCATCTACCCGAAGGAGGGCGCGGCGACGCTGCTGACGACGGCATGTCCAATCACCAAGCCGAACGTCTCGCCGCTCGCCTCGAGCTTCATCAAGAAGCTGCTCGACCCAAAAATCCAGCTCGTGTTGCTGAAGGACTACGGCTACGGCCCGGTGCTGAAATCGCTGGTGGTCCCGCCGGAGCTCGGCAAGATGGCGCCGATCGGCGAGCGCGCGGCAAAGCTCTACAATCCGGACTGGACGGTCATCAACGACAAGCGCGAGGAGTGGACCAAGCGCTGGAATCGCGAAGTCGAGCGCTGATCGGTCATACCGGAGACAGTGCCATGGCCTATCTCGAACTCGAAGGGATCGCCAAGCAATTCGGAGCGCAGACTGTCGTCGACGACTTCAGTCTCGCGGTGGGGAAGGGGGAGTTCATCTCCTTCCTCGGTCCCTCCGGCTGCGGCAAGACAACGACCCTGCAAATGATCGCGGGCTTCCTCGATCCCACCCGCGGCGCGATCCGGCTGGAGGGCAAGGACCTGACCGCGATCCATCCGGCCAAACGCGGGCTCGGCATCGTGTTCCAGAGCTACGCGCTGTTTCCGCACATGACCGCGGCGGAGAATGTCGCCTTCGGCCTCGAGATGCGTAAGGTGGCGCGCTCAGAGCGGGCCGAGCGCGTCCGCGCCGCACTCGCGATGGTCGGTCTCGCCGGCTACGAGGACCGCCATCCACGCCGTATGTCCGGCGGCCAGCAGCAGCGCGTGGCGCTGGCGCGCGCGCTGGTGATCAAGCCGAGCGTGCTGCTGCTCGACGAGCCGCTGTCCAATCTCGACGCCAAGCTGCGCGAGGAGATGCAGATCGAGCTGCGCCAGATCCAGCGCACCATCGGCACTACCACGATCCTGGTCACCCACGACCAGAACGAGGCGATGTCGCTGTCCGACCGCATCGTGGTGATGAGCCAGGGCCGCATCGAGCAGATCGGCACGCCGCAGGAGACCTATGAGAAGCCGGCCTCGGCCTTCGTCTCGCAGTTTTTAGGCAAGACCAACGACTTTGCCGCGACGATCGATCGGACGAGTGCGCGTGCGCGATTGATTGCCGGCTCGTGGAGCGCGCCCGCGCCTGCCGGGCTCAGCGGTCCCGTGACCGTCAGCATCCGCCCTGAGCGGATTGGCTTTGGCGATACGGGACTCGGCGCGAAGATCGTTACCCGCATCTTCCAGGGCAATCACTGGCTGTTCCAGTGCGACACCGAATGCGGCCCGGCGACCGTGATCCGCCAGAATGACGGCGAGAGGCAGCCGGTCGAGGGTGAGGCCGTTCGTCTCGTCTGGCGTCCGGAGGATATGGGTGTGCGCGGAGGAGCCTCCGCATGAGCGTGGCTGCTGAGGAGCGGAACGCACGCGCGCCCTGGGCGCTGACCGCGCCAGCCCTGATGCTGTTCGTCGGCGTGTTGCTGATCCCGCTGGCAATGACCGTGATGCTGTCGTTCCACGACTGGGGTCAGTACAAGGGCATTGAGCCCGTCTTCATCCTCAAGAACTGGCACGAGATCGTAACCGACCCCTATTACGCCGAGATGTTCTGGCGGACGTTTCGCATCGCGATCCTGACCACGCTGCTCACCGCCGTGCTCGGCGCGCCCGAAGCCTACATCCTCAACCGCATGAGCGGACGCTGGAAGAGTGTCTTCCTCCTCGTGATCCTCGGGCCGCTGTTGATTTCCGTGGTGGCGCGAACGCTCGGCTGGGCGCTGCTGTTCGGCGGTAACAACGGCCTCGTCAACAAGCTGCTGATGTCGGCCGGGTTGATCCGCGCACCCATTCCCTTCATGTTCACCGAAACCGGCATGGTGGTTGCGCTCGCGCATGTGATGATGCCATTCATGGTGCTCTCGGTGTGGGCCGCGCTGCAGCGGCTCGATCCGCAAATCGAGAATGCCGCGCTGTCGCTCGGCGCCGGCCCTGTAACGATCATCCGCCGCATCATCATGCCGCAGATCATGCCGGGCGTGCTGTCGGGCGCAATCATTGTGTTCTCGCTCTCAGCCAGCGCGTTTGCGACTCCCGCGATCATCGGGGGGCGCCGGCTCAAGGTCGCGGCGACGCTCGCCTATGACGAGTTCCTCAACACGCTGAACTGGCCGCTGGGCGCAGCGGTCGCCACGCTACTGCTCGCCGCACTGGTCTTGATCGTCGTTGGCAGCAACGCGCTGATCGAGCGCCGTTACGCGGAGGTGTTCCGATGAGCCGGAACGGCCCGCTCGCGCTGATCTTCCACACCATCTTCGTCATCGTCATGGTGGCGCCGATCCTCGTGGTCTGCCTCGTCGCGTTCACGCCCGAAGGCTTCTTGTCGTTGCCGACCAATGGTTTTTCGCTGCGCTGGTTCAGGGCGATCGCCAACTATCCCGAATTCATTCACGCCTTCTGGATCAGTCTTGGCCTCGGCGCGCTGTCTTCTTTTGTGGCGATGTTGTTCGCGGTGCCGGCGGCGCTGGCGATCGCGCGCTATCGCTTCCGCGGTCGCGATGCGCTGGCCGCGCTGTTCCTGTCGCCGCTGATGATCCCGCATGTCGTGCTCGGCATCGCCTTCCTGCGCTTCTTCACCTCGGCGGGCCTCGGCGGCAGCTTCGCGGCGCTGATCATCGCGCATGTCATCATCGTGTTTCCGTTCGCGCTGCGGCTGACGCTTGCGGCCGCAACCGGCATGGATCTCTCGGTCGAGATGGCCGCGGTCTCGCTCGGCGCCGGCGGTTGGACGCTGTTCCGCCGCGTCACCTTGCCGCTGATCCTGCCAGGCGTCATCAGCGGCTGGGCGCTTGCCTTCATCCAGTCCTTCGACGATCTCACCATGACCGTCTTCCTTGCGGCACCCGGCACCGAGACGCTGCCGGTGCGCATGTTTCTGTACATCCAGGACAACATCGATCCGCTGGTGACGTCGGTCTCGGCCTGCGTGATCGCGATCACCATGACCGCCCTCATTCTGCTCGACCGCTTCTACGGGCTCGACCGCGTGCTCGCCGGCAAGGGCGATACGGGACGATAGGAGAACTCATGTCAGGGGATTACGACGTCGCCGTTGTCGGCGGCGGATTGCTCGGCTCCGCCATTGCCTGGGGCCTCGGCCGGCTCGGCAAGAGCGTCGCCGTGCTTGACGAGGGCGACATCGCCAAGCGCGCCTCGCGCGCCAACTTTGCCCTGGTCTGGGTTCAGAGCAAGGGCTTGGGCATGCCGGCGTATACGGTGTGGACTGTGCAGGCGTCACAAGCATGGGGAAGGCTTGCTTCGGAGTTGAAGCAGCAGACCGGTCTCGATGTTTCGCTTCAGCAAAATGGCGGCTTCCATCTGACGCTCGGCGAAGACGAGTTCGGCCAGCGCGCCGAACTGGTCAAGCGCATGCACAACCAGACTGGTGCGGCCGACTACAAGATGGAGATGCTCTCCGCATCCGACGTGAAGAAGTCGCTGCCGCTGATCGGCCCCGAGGTGTCCGGCGGCAGCTATTGCCCGCTCGACGGCCACGTCAATTCGCTGCGCACGTTCCGAGCGTTCCACACCGGCTTCAAGGCGTTCGGCATTGACTATTTTCCGGAGCGCCCGGTTTCGGCTATCAGCAAAAGCGGTGGTGAATTCAAGTTGGCCACGCCGAAGGGCGAACTTCGCGCCGCCAAGATCGTGCTGGCCGCCGGCAACGCCAACCAGACGCTCGCGCCGATGGTCGGTCTTTACGCCCCGATGGGCCCGACCCGCGGCCAGATCGTGGTGACCGAGCGGACCATGCCGTTCCTGCCGCATCCGCTGACTACGATCCGCCAGACCGACGAGGGTACGGTGATGATCGGCGACAGCAAGGAAGACGAGCTCGACGATCGCGCGCTGAAGCACTCGATCAGCGCCGTGATGACCGATCGCGCCCAACGGATGTTTCCGCATCTGTCGCGGCTCAACGTGGTCAGGAGTTGGGCCGGCATCCGCGTCATGCCGGAGGACGGCTTTCCGATTTACGACCAGTCGGAGACCCATCCCGGCGCTTTCGTCGCCTGCTGCCATTCCGGCGTGACGCTCGCCTCCAACCACGCTTTCGAGATCGCGCGGATGGTCGCGCAAGGTTCGCTCGAGCCGGAGCTGGTCGGCGCGTTCTCGGCCAGCCGTTTTGGCGCCGCCGGCGCTGCGAACAACAGCGGCTATTAGAGATATTGAAGGAGCCAAGATGTTCAAACGATCCGAACAGGACAAACGGCCGCCGGTGCAAATCTTCGTCGACGGCATTGCCGTTGCGGCGCGGCAGGGCGACACCGTTTCCGCGGCGCTGCTGGCCTCGAGCTGCGACGTGCGCCGGTCGACCGCGGTCAGCGGTGCACTGCGTCTTCCCTACTGCATGATGGGCGTGTGCTTCGATTGCCTCGTCACCATCGACGGCGTCGGCAACCGCCAGGGCTGCCTCGTGCCGGTCACTGAGGGCATGCAGATCGAGATTCAGAAGGGCAAACGGGAGATCGGAAAATGACTGTGGCTCCCAAGCGCGAAGACTATGATGTCGTGGTGATCGGCGCCGGGCCTGCGGGCCTCGCGGCCGCTGCGACCTCCGCCGAAGCCGGTCTGTCGACCCTGCTGCTCGACGAGAACATCGGTCCCGGCGGCCAGGTGTTTCGCGCCATCGCCTCGACGCCGGTGACCGAGCGCAATCAGCTGGGCGCGGACTATTGGGTGGGTGCCGATCTCGTGCAAGCGTTGCGCGCGAGCAACGCCGAAGTCATCCATCGCGCCACGGTCTGGAGCCTCGACCGCAACCTGGAGATCGCCGTCTCGGTCGGGGGCGCCTCCGCCTTTGTCAAGGCGAAGCGCGTGATCCTTGCGACCGGTGCGCTGGAGCGGCCGTTTCCGATTCCCGGCTGGACGCTGCCGGGTGTGATGACCGCGGGCGCGGCGCAGACGATGTTGAAGTCGTCAGCGTTGGTGCCGGACGGACGCACGGTGATCGCGGGGCAGGGGCCTCTGCTCTGGCTGCTCGCCGCGCAGATTTTGCGGCTCGGCGGCCGCATCGATCGCATTCTCGACACCACCGAGCGTGGTAACTACTTCGCCGCTCTGCCTCACGCTTTCGCCTTCCTGGCCTCGCCCTATTTCCGCAAGGGCCTGTCGATGATGCGCGAAGTGAAGGCGAAGGTTCAGGTCGTCTCCGGCGTCACCGAGCTTGTGGCATCCGGCGACGGCCAGCTCGCGGGCGTGAGCTATGTGGCCGGTGGCAAGCGCGAGACCATTCCGGCGGATTTGCTGCTGCTGCATCAGGGCGTCGTGCCCAATGTCAATCTGGCGATGGCGGCCGGCGTCGATCATCGCTGGGACGATCTGCAATTGTGCTGGTCGCCGGTGCTCGACGCGAGCGGAAATTCGTCGGTCGCCGGCATTGCGATCGCCGGCGACGGTGCCGGCATCGGCGGTGCGAGTGCAGCTGTGGTACGTGGCCGCATCGCGGCGCGGGCAGCGGTGGAAGCATTGGCGCCTGCGGCTGCCCCAAAGCTTCCCGCGATGGCGGCGCTCCGTTCCGATCTCGCCAAGGCCGAGCGTGGTCGCAGCTTCCTCGACACGCTGTTCCGCCCAGCGCCACAGTTTCGCATTCCCGCAGGCGACACCATCGTCTGTCGCTGCGAGGAGGTGACCGCGAAGGACATTCTCGATGCCGTCGCGATCGGCGCGACCGGGCCCAATCAACTCAAGGCCTATCGCCGCACGGGCATGGGTCCGTGCCAGGGCCGGCTCTGCGGCCTCACCGTCACCGAGCTGATGGCGCAGGCGCGGGCCAAAACCCCGCAGGAGATCGGCCACTACCGGCTGCGCGCGCCGGTCAAGCCGATCACGCTCGCCGAGCTTGCCGCGGTTCCGAAGAGCGAAGACGACATCAAGGCGGTGGTGCGCGGATGACCAAAAACGTGGATGCGATCGTCGTCGGCGGCGGCATCCACGGATGCTCGACCGCGCTGCATCTGTGCCTCGCCGGCCTGAAGCCGGTGCTGATCGAGAAGGACTATGCGGGCCGCCACGCCTCCGGCGTCAATGCCGGCGGTGTGCGCCAGCTCGCGCGGCACATCCCGGAAATCCCCCTCTCGATCCGCTCGATGGGAATCTGGGAGAAGATTTCGGACCTCGTCGACGACGATTGCAGTTTTGAAAACTACGGCCAGGTGCTGGTCGCCGAGAACGAGGAAGAGCTCGCGGTGTGCCGCGCGCGCGTCGCCGAGCTGAACGCGCTCGGTTTCACCCACGAGGAGCTGATCGACGCGACTGAATTGCGTCGCCTCGTGCCGGCGGTCGCCGAAACCTGTCCCGGCGGCGTGGTCTCGCGCCGCGACGGCGCCGCCAATCCGGCGCAGACCACGACGGCGTTCCGGCGCAAGGCGGAGCAGCTCGGCGCGATAGTGCGCGAGGGCGTCGCCGCCAGCAACATCCGGCAGAGCGAGGGCCTCTGGCATGTCGATGTCGGCGCCGAGAGCTTTGCTGCGCCGGTGCTGGTCAATGCCGCCGGCGCCTGGGCCGGGACCATCGCAGCCACGCTCGGTGAGCCCGTTCCGGTCGAGACTGTGGCGCCGATGCTGATGATCACCTCACGCGTGCCTCACTTTATCGATCCCGTCGTGATCCTGCGCGGCCGAAAGCTCTCCTTCAAGCAATTCAAGAATGGCACCGTGCTGATCGGCGGCGGCCATCTGGCCACGCCCTATCAGGATCGCAACGAGACGGTGCTGGACTGGAAGAGCCTCGCGACCAGCGCCCGCACCGTGTTCGAGCTGTTCCCGGTGATGCGCGACGCGACGATCATGCGGGCCTGGGCCGGCATCGAGGCGAAGATGAAGGATGACATCCCAGTGTTCGGACCGAGCAGCCGTCACAAGGGCCTCTATCACCAGTTCGGCTTCTCGCTGCACGGCTTTCAGCTCGGCCCCGGCGCCGGCGCCGTGATGGCGGAGCTGATTGTCAATGGCGGCAGCCAGACCCGCATTGGCGATCTCGGCATCGACCGTTTCTATTCCCCCACGCTCTAGCAACAAGAGGACATCATGAGCATTACCCGCAGCATCCGCACGCCGATCATGCACCGCGCCGTCGAGGCCAACGGCTTCGTCTTCCTTGGCGGCACCATCGCCGACGACACCTCGGTCTCGATGGGCGAGCAGACCCGCAACATTCTCGGCAAGATCGCCGGCTATCTGAAGGAAGCGGGCACCGACAAGTCGCGCGTCGTGAGCACCTCGATCTTCGTCACGGACCTTTCCAAAAAGAAAGAGATGGACGCGGTCTGGACCGAGTTCTTCGGCGACAATCTGCCGACCCGCGCCACCGTCGGCGTCGCCGATCTCGGCGGCAGCGCGCTGATCGAGGTGGTGGTGACCGCGCTCAAGGGCTGATCGCGCAGGCCGGCGGGGAACGTCAGCGTTCCCCGCGCTGTCGCCTCTGCGAGCCTCGCCTTGATCTCGCCCTTCAACGGGACTACTTAGACAGTCTCCAATCAGGATATTCGCAGCCATGGATTTTACCCCGACCGCAAAGCCGACCTGCCTTGCTCACGGGGAATTCCATGCCTGCTTCAATCATCCTGTCGAATCTGTCGCTGTCCACGCCTGACGGCCGTTCTCTTTTTTCCAATATCGATCTGACGTTCGGCGCCGAACGGACCGGCCTTGTCGGCCGCAACGGCGTCGGGAAGACGACGCTGCTTGCGTCGATCTCGCGCGAGCACGTCCTCCAATCGGGGCGTGTTGCCGTCAACGGAACCGCCGGACTGCTGCGCCAGGACGTCCAGCTCCTTGCGGGCGCGAAGGTGATCGACCTGTTCGGTGCGCGACGAGCGCTGGAGTTGCTTCGCCGGGCTGAATGCGGGGAAGCCTCGGCCGAGGAGGTCTCCGAGGTCGATTGGACTCTTGAGACACGGCTTGCATCTGCCCTTGCGCTTGTCGGGTTCGGCGTCGCTCCGGAGATCGAGCTCGGGCGCTTGTCGGGCGGACAAATCACGCGGGTTCGTCTCGCCGCGCTGATTTTCGCGGAGCCGGACTTCCTGCTGCTCGACGAGCCCACCAACAATCTCGATCGGGAGGGGCGCGCGGCCGTGATCGATTTTCTTGCGTCCTGGCGCGGTGGGGCGATTGTCGCCAGCCATGATCGGAGCCTGCTCGAAACGATGGATGCGATTGTCGAGCTGACGTCGCTCGGGGCCACGCGATACGGCGGTAATTGGAGCAGTTACCGCGAGCAGAAGGCCGTCGCGCTTGCGGCTGTCAGGCACGATCTCGCACATGCCGAGAGGCGCCTGTCCGGGATCGACGGGAAGGCGCAGGAAGCTGCGGAGAAGAAAGCGCGCAAGGACAGCGGGGGTAAGAAGAAGCGCGCCAAAGGCGACATGCCGCGCATCCTCGCCGGCGCGCGCAAGGATCGTAGCGAGGATAGCGGCGGCAAGAACGTGCAGATCGCTGAGCGGCGTCGCGCGGAAGCGCTTGAGGCCGTCGATACCGCACGCCGGCGCATCGAGATTCTTCAGCCAATGTCGGTGAAACTACCTTCGACCCAACTGCCGGCGGGAAGGGAGGTGGTTTGGCTCGATCGGGCAAGTGCTGGCTATCAGCCGGACCGGATAATCCTGCACGATCTATCGTTCACGATCGTCGGTCCGGAGCGCGTGGCCATTGTCGGGCCCAACGGTTCCGGCAAGACGACGCTGCTGAAACTCATCGCCGGCGAGCTGCATCCGCTCTCCGGCATCGTGCGGGTCAGGCCGGACTTTGCGCTGTTCGACCAGAAGGTCAGCCTGCTCGATCCCGCGATCTCCATCCTGGACAATTTTGGGCGTCTCAATCCGAAGGCGGGTCCGAATGAGTGCCATGCCGCGCTGGCGCGTTTCATGTTTCGCGCCGATGCGGCCTTGCAAATCGTCGGACACCTGAGCGGCGGGCAAATGTTTCGCGCGGGCCTCGCCTGTGTGCTGGGCGGGGCGACGCCGCCGTCCCTGCTGATCCTCGACGAGCCGACCAATCATCTGGACATCGATTCCATCGAAGCCGTCGAGGCAGGTTTGAGGGCCTATGACGGCGCGCTTCTCATCGTCAGTCATGACGAGGCGTTCTTGCAGGCGCTAGGGATCACGCGCAGGGTCGAGCTGGCCGGACAATCGGCTCGCCAAGGCCTGTCGTCCTAACAACAAAAACCCGACGCTCTGCCCCCAGCGCGTCGGGTGGAAAAAATGAGTATCAATCCGTGATCCCAACACCGGTATTGTGAGGCGTGCCGCATCAATTGACCACTCCGGGAAACTACCGCGTCTGAACCGGGCGCGGTCTTACGCACCTCCACCGGGCTCCAGCGCTTCGCCCATCTCCAGCGGATGGGCCATGGTCTCGTGCAGCGCGTCACGGTCGAGTTCGCCTTCGGAGAGGCTGATGACGACGCAGGCAACGCCGTTGCCGATCAGATTGGTCAGCGCGCGGCACTCGCTCATGAACTTGTCGATGCCGACCAGGATCGCGATCGACTGGATCGGAATGTCAGGCACGATCGAGAGCGTCGCCGCGAGCGTGATGAAGCCCGCCCCGGTCACGCCCGAGGCCCCCTTCGAGGTGATCATGGCGATGCCGAGAATGCCGAGTTCCTGCCAGATGGTCAGATGGGTGTTGGTCGCCTGCGCCAAAAACAGCGTCGCCAGCGTCATGTAAATGTTGGTGCCGTCGAGGTTGAAGCTGTAGCCGGTCGGAATCACGAGGCCGACCACCGAGCGCGACGCGCCGAGATGCTCCATCTTCTGGATCATCTGCGGCAGCACCGTCTCCGACGACGAGGTACCGAGCACGATCAGCAGTTCGTCCTTGATGTAGGCGATGAAGCGCAGGATCGAGAAGCCGGCAAGCCGTGCGATTGCGCCGAGCACGATCAACACGAACAGGATGCTGGTGAGATAGAACGTGCCGATCAGGGCGGCGAGATTGAGTAGCGAGCCGAGGCCGTAGGCGCCGACGGTGAACGCCATCGCGCCGAATGCACCGATAGGGGCGACACGCACGATGATGCGGATGATGCCGAAGAACATCTTCGCGGCCTTGTCGATCGCTTCCGCAATGGGCTCGCCGGCTTTGCCGAGAAAGGCAATGGCGAAGCCCGACAGGATCGAGATCAGCAGCACCTGCAAGAGATCGCCGCGTGCGATGGCGCCAAGATAGCTGTCGGGGATGATCGCCATCAAATGGGCGACGATGCCTTCCTCCTTGGCCTTGGTGACGTAGGTCGCCACCGACTTCGGATCGATCGTGGCGGGATCGATGTTAAAGCCGCTGCCGGGCTGCAGCACCTCGCCGACCAGTAGGCCTATCGCGAGCGCGACAGTCGAGACCGTCTCGAAATAGATCAGTGACTTCAGTCCGACCCGGCCGACGCGCTTGAGGTCGCCCATCGAGGAGATGCCGTGCACCACGGTGCAGAAGATCACGGGCGCGATCATCATCTTGATCAGTGATATGAAGCCGTCGCCGAGCGGCTTCAGGGCCTTGCCGAGATCGGGGTAGAAATAGCCGATCAGCACCCCGAGCACGATCGCGATCAGAACCTGGACGTAGAGGACCTTGTACCAGGGCTGGTGCCGGCGGTGGATGGCTGGCTGGATCGCGACTTGTGTCATAGAGTAGGCCCCGGAACATATTGATCTTGTTTGATTTGCATCATGTGATGGCCGCCGCAGAAGCGACAATCACATTTTTGTCTGTTCGCACGAAGATTGATAGCTGCACCGCAACTCGGGGGGAACATGTCGACTGCAACGGGCTCCGAAGAGCGAGCGCAAGGCTATTTTCCGCGTTGGACGCTGAAGTCCTCCGGCGTGATCATGCCCGAGGAGCGATTGCCGCTCGGCCAGACCGTCGTCTCCGGTCTCCAGCATTGCGTCGCAATGTCGGGCTCGACGATCATCGCGCCGCTGCTGATGGGGTTCGACCCCAATGTTGCGGTCCTGTTCTCCGGCGTCGGCACGCTGATCTTCTTCGTCATTGTCGCGGGGCGCGTGCCGAGCTATCTCGGATCGAGCTTCGCCTTCATCGCGGTCGTCATCGCTGCCACCGGCTATGCCGGGCACGGGCCGAATCCGAACCTGTCGATTGCGCTTGGCGGCATCGTCGGGGCCGGCGTCCTCTACGGCGTGATTGCGCTGATTGTGATGTGGTCGGGGGTTGGCTGGGTCGAGAGGTTGCTGCCGCCGGCCGTCACCGGTGCTGTGGTCGCTGCGATCGGCCTCAACCTCGCGCCCGTGGCGGTCAAGGCGGTGAGCGCGGGCGCGTTCGACACCTGGATCGGGCTCGCGACCGTTCTGATTATCGGCGTGGTTGCCGTTGCCGCTCCGGGCCTGTGGCGCCGCCTGCCGGTCATCCTCGGCGCGATCGGTGGATATCTTTTGTACTTGCTGTTCGCGAACGGCCTCGGCTTCGGCAAGCCGATTGACTTCACCCAGCTTGCGGCTGCGCCGTGGATCGGCCTGCCGAGCTTCACCACGCCGACCTTTCAGGTCGATGCGATCGTCCTGATCGCGCCGGTTGCGATCATCCTCGTCGCCGAGAACCTCGGTCACATCAAGGCCGTCGGCGCCATGACAGGCCGGAGCCTCGATAGCTATCTCGGCCGCGCCTTGCTCGCCGACAGCCTCGCGACCATCGTGGCGGCCTGTGGCGGCGGCACCGGCGTCACCACCTACGCCGAAAACATCGGCGTCATGGCGGCGACGAAGGTCTATTCGACCTTGCTGTTTGCCTTCGCGGCCATTGTGTCGATCGTGCTCGGCTTCTCGCCGAAATTCGGCGCGCTGATCCTCTCGATCCCGGGTCCCGTCATCGGTGGGCTCTCGATCGTGCTGTTCGGATTGATCGCCGCGATGGCGGGCCGGATCTGGGTCGAGAACAAGGTCGACTTCTCAAGTCCGGCAAACCTGATCACCGTCGCGGTCGCGCTCACCGCAGGCGCGGGCGATCTGACGCTCAAATTCGGCGCGTTCACGATCGGCGGGATCGGCACCGCAACCTTCGGCGCCATCATCCTCTACCAGATCCTAAGCTCGCCACTGGCCCAGCGCGCTAAATGAATCGCAGCGATGCGCTGAGGGATGGAACAAAAAGCCGGTTCCGTCGATGATCAGGCGTCCCGGAGAGAACCCATGCCACAAACCGATCGTTCGACCTCGTTTCACTCGCGCCTTGTCGGCCAATACGCGCTGATAACAGGCGCCTCGCAAGGCATCGGCCGCGCGGTCGCGATCCGGCTCGCCCAGGAAGGCGCGACCGTCGCCATCAACTATTTCGGTCACCCTGAAGGGGCCGAGGAGACGCTCGCGCTCGCGCGGACGGCATCGGGTGACCGCGGCCATGGCAAGCTCGACCACGTCATCGTCAAGGCCGATGTCGGCAATGAGCCGGACATCGCCGCGATGTTCGAGACGATTTTGGCGCGCTGGAAACGGCTCGATTGCCTCGTCAACAATGCCGGCTTCCAGCGGGAATCCCCGAGCGAGGCGCTCGACGTCGAAACCTATCGCCGCATCATCGACGTCAATCTCAACGGCGCCGTGCTTTGCGCGCAGAAGGCGCTCGCCCATTTCGTCGCGCGTGGCGCAGGCGGCAGCATCATCAACTGCTCCAGCGTGCACCAGATCATCCCGAAACCCGGCTATCTCGCTTATTCGATCAGCAAGGGCGGCATGGCCAATCTGACGCGTACGCTGGCGCTCGAATTTGCCGGCCGTGGCATTCGCGTCAACGCGGTAGGTCCCGGTGCGATCGACACGCCGATCAACGCGGCCTGGACCGGCGACCCGGAAAAGCGCGGCGTCGTCTCCAGCCACATTCCGCTCGGTCGCGTGGGCACGCCGGAAGAGATCGCCGCCGTGTTTGCGTTCCTCGCGTCGGATGATGCCAGTTACATCACCGGCCAGACCATCTATGCTTGTGGAGGCCTGACCCTGTTTCCCGAGTTTCGCGAGAATTGGGCGAGCTAGGCGTGCGCCTACAAGTTTCGGGTGCGGATCAACCGGAGGCGGGCTGGTCGATCAGGTCGAGCACGTGGAGCTGATCGCGATTCGACCTGTCCGATCGGCGGTGATCTGGCAAAAGCCGGCGGAGCGCCCTACATCTGCGCCATGGCAAACCCTCCGCTCCAGGATTTCGTCGGCCGGCACGAAAAACTGTTCGTGCTGACCGGCGCCGGGTGCAGCACGAACTCCGGCATTCCCGACTACCGCGACAGCCACGGCAACTGGAAGCGGACCCAGCCGGTGAACTTCCAGGCCTTCATGTCGGAAGAGCATACGCGCCGGCGCTATTGGGCGCGCAGCCTGATCGGTTGGCGCAGATTCGGCCAGGCGAGGCCGAACGCTGCGCATCACGCACTCGCCCGGCTCGAGGCCAGCGGGCGTTGCGGGATGCTGCTGACCCAGAACGTCGACCGGTTGCATCAATCCGCCGGCCACCGCCAGGTGATCGACCTGCACGGAAGGCTCGATCTGGTCCGCTGCATGGGCTGCGGCCAAACGGCGCCGCGGAGCGAATTTCAGGAGACGCTCGGCCGCGCCAATGCGGAATGGCTGACGCTCGATGCCGCCGATGCACCCGATGGCGACGCCGACCTGGAGCATGCGGATTTTTCGTCGTTCAAGGTCCCGGCCTGCGAGGCCTGCGGCGGCATTCTCAAGCCCGACGTCGTGTTCTTCGGCGAGAACGTCCCGCGCGACGTCGTCGCATCCGCGCAGGATCATCTGGCGCAGGCCGACGCCATGCTGATCGTCGGCTCCTCGCTGATGGTCTATTCCGGCTTCCGCTTCGTGCAGGCTGCCGCGCACCGGCAAATCCCGATCGCTGCGGTCAATCTCGGACGCACCCGCGCCGATGATCTCCTGACGCTGAAGGTCGAGGAGCGCTGCGAAGCGGCGCTTGCATTCCTGCTCTGATCGCGCGGGCTGCGAACACGCCTTGCCTATTGCATAGGTGCCAAGCAGAATAGCCGAACGCCGCATGTCCGCGTCATCGATGGCATGGAAATTGCTGCGCTTTTGTCCTCAGTCTTGACGATCAGCACGGAGAATTTGGAATGCTTGAGGGAGCCGAGGTGCGGCTTGCCGTTGATATCGGTGGCACGTTCACCGACATCGTGCTGGACGTGGGTCAGGATCGCAAGACGCGCAAGCTGCTGACGACGCCGCAGCGGCCCGAACAGGCGGTGCTCGATGGCATGCGGCTCATTCTCGCTGATGCGCGCGCGCATATCAGCGACATCGACGTCTTCATTCACGGCACGACGCTCGCGACCAACGCCATCATCGAGCGTCGCGGCGCCAAGACGGCGCTGATCGCGACCGACGGTTTTCGCGACGTGCTCGATATCGGCACCGAGAGCCGCTACGACCAGTATGACCTCTCCATTGACAAGCCGAAGCCGCTCGCGCCGCGATCCCTGCGCTTCACCGTGCCGGAGCGTATCGATGCCCATGGCGCCGTTCGCCTCCCGCTGGATGAAGCTGCGGTGCGCGCACTCGCGCCAAGATTGCGCGCGCTGAACGTCGAGAGCGTCGCGATCGCGTTCCTGCACTCCTACGCGAACCCCGAGCACGAGCGCCGCACGGCCGCGATCATCAGCGAGGAGATGCCCGGCATTTCCGTGACCGTATCGTCCGCGGTGTGCCCGGAGATCCGCGAGTATGAGCGCACATCGACGGCGGTGGCCAACGCCTATGTGCAACCGCTGATCGACGGCTATCTCGCCCGCATGTCCGACGCCTTGCAGGTCGAGCAGTACCGCGGCGCGATCTATCTTGTCACCTCCGGCGGCGGTGTCACCTCGATCGAGACGGCGCGGCGCTTTCCGGTGCGTCTCGTCGAATCCGGTCCTGCCGGCGGCGCCATTTTCGCGGCGCAGATCGCGGCGCGTCTCGGCGAGAGCAAGGTGCTGTCCTTCGACATGGGCGGCACCACGGCAAAGATCTGCCTGATCGAAAAATACCAACCCGAGACCTCGCGCGTGTTCGAGGTCGATCGCGCCGCGCGCTTCCTGAAAGGTTCGGGGCTGCCGGTGCGGATTCCCGTGATCGAGATGGTCGAGATCGGCGCCGGCGGCGGCTCGATCGCTCATGTCGATGCCATGAAGCGCGTCACGGTCGGCCCCGAGAGTGCCTCGTCGGAGCCGGGGCCGGCCTGCTACGGCCGCGGCGGCCTGCGCCCGGCCGTGACGGATGCCGACGTTGCACTCGGCATGATCGATGCCGACGACTTCGCGGGTGGAACGATCAAGCTCGATCCGGAGCTGTCGAAACAGGCGCTGCTGCGCGCCGTGGGCGAGCCGCTCGGCTTGTCGGCGGAAACCGCGGCCTATGCCGTGCACGAGGTCGTGTGCGAGAACATGGCGAGTGCGGCGCGCGTGCATGCGGTCGAGCGCGGCGAGATTGTCGGTCAGCATACGCTGATCGCCTTCGGTGGCGCGGCACCGCTGCATGCGGCGCGCGTCGCCGAGAAGATCGGCGTCTCCCGCGTGATCGTCCCTTCCAATGCCGGTGTCGGTTCGGCCGTTGGCTTCCTTGCGGCTCCGATCGCCTATGAGCTGGTGCGTAGCCGTCATGTCCGGCTCGATGATTTCGACACCGATGGTGTTTCCGACCTGCTCCAGGAGATGGTGATCGAAGCGCGTGCGCTCGTCGAGACGGGTGCAGCAGGCGCGCCGGTGCGCGAGCGCCGCGCCGCCTTCATGCGCTATGTCGGCCAGGGCCATGAGATCTCGATCGAGCTGCCGAACCGGCGGTTGGCGACGACCGATCTGGCCGGCCTGCGCCAGAAGTTCGAGGCGGATTATGCGTCGATGTTCGAGCGGCCGATCCCGGGCGCTGCGATCGAGGTCTTGAGCTGGTCGGTGCTTGCAACCACCGAGGCGCGCAATCCGCCGCGCGTCGCCGATGTGGCGCGCATGCCCGCCGGCAAGGCGTCGGGCAGCCGCAAATTCTTCGACGGCCGGGCCGGGGGGCTGATCGAGATTCCGCTCTATCGCCGCGAGGACATGGCGCCCGGCGCGACCATTGCAGGTCCCGCTGTGATCGCGGAGGACGAAACGTCCACCTTCGTCTCCACCAGTTTCGATGCCCATATCGACGGTGCCGGCAGCATCGTCATGGAACGGAAGGCAGCCTGATCATGAGCAAGGCAAGCGGCGCGAGCCTGATCGACCTTCAGATCATGTGGCACCGGCTGATCGCCGTGGTCGAGGAGCAGGCGCAGGTGCTGCTCCGCACCGCCTTCAGCCCGATCGTGCGCGAATGCGGCGACCTCTCGGCCGGCGTGTTCGATCTCAAGGGGCGGATGCTGGCGCAGGCGGTGACCGGCACGCCCGGCCACGTCAATTCGATGGCGGAATCGGTCAAGCACTTCATCGCCCAATTCCCGATCGAGACGATGAAGGAGGGTGATGCCTACATCACCAACGATCCCTGGATGGGCACCGGCCATCTCAACGATTTTGTCGTCACCACGCCCTGCTTCAAGGACGGCAAGCCGGTGGCGCTATTTTCCTGCACCAGCCATCTCATGGACATCGGCGGCATCGGCTTCGGCCCTGATGCCACCGACGTGTTCATGGAGGGGCTCTACATCCCCATGCTGAAGCTGATCGACCAGGGCGTCGTCAACGAGACGCTGATGGCGATGATCCGCACCAACACGCGGTTGCCGATCGACACCGAAGGCGACACCTATTCGCTCGCCGGCTGCAACGACGTCGGCTGCGAGCGCTTGGTCGAGATGATGACCGAGTTCGACATCGACACGCTCGATACGCTCGGCGACTACATTTGCGACCGCTCGCGCGAGGCCGTGCTGGCCGAGATCGCGAAGCTGCCGAAGGGCACCTGGCGCAACACCATGGTGGTCGACGGCTATGACGCGCCGGTCACGCTGGCGGCGACGCTGACGATCTCGGACGAAGGCATCCACGTCGATTTCGACGGCACCTCCGCCGCGTCCAGGTTCGGCATCAACGTGCCTCTGTCCTACACCATCGCCTACACCGTGTTCGGTCTCGGCTGCGTCGTCGCCTCGCAGATCCCGAACAATGCCGGCTCGCTCTCGCCGCTGACGGTGTCGGCTCCCCCAGGCGCGATCCTCAATGCGCCGAAGCCGGCGCCGGTCGCCTCGCGCCACATCATCGGCCAGATGCTGCCCGACGTCGTGTTCGGCTGCCTGCGCCAGATCATTCCCGAACGCGTGCCTGCGGAAGGCACCTCGTGCCTGTGGAATCTCAACGTGCGCGGCCAGACCCGCTCGGGCGCCGGCGGCAATTACGGGTTCTCGATGGCCGTGACCTCCAATGGCGGCACCGGCGCGCGCTTCGCGAAGGACGGGCTGTCGGCGACCGCCTATCCCAGCGGCGTGCGCGGCACGCCGGTCGAGATCGCCGAGACACAGACGCCGCTGATCTTCTGGCGCAAGGAGCTGCGCCCGGATTCCGGCGGCGCAGGGCGCACCCGCGGCGGGCTCGGCCAGATCATCGAGGTCGGCAGCGGCGTCGATGCACCGTTCGACATCCTGGCGGCGTTCGACCGCATCGATCATCCGCCGCGCGGACGCGATGGCGGCAAGAACGGCGAGGCCGGCTATGTCGGCCTGAAGTCCGGCAAGAAGCTGCGTGGAAAAGGCTTTCAGCAGGTGCCGCCGGACGACCGGCTGGTGGTGCTGACGCCGGGCGGCGCCGGCATCGGCGATCCCCGGGAGCGCACGCCGACAGCCGTCAACGACGACATCGAAAGCGGCCTCGTGTCTGCCGACAACGCGGTTGCAGTTTATGGGCATACGCGATGACGCCTCGGGCGTCGTGCGCGTAGCGAACGGAGGGGCTCAATGATCACGCGACGGAATTTTACTGCGGGCGCGGCGACGCTGGTCGCAGCCGGCCACATCTCGACCCGCGCGCGGGCGGCGACGGTGAGCTGGGACATGTCGACGGTATGGCCCGACGGCAATTTCCACACCCAGAACGCGTTTGCTTTCGCGGAGGAAGTGAAGAAGCAGACCGGCGGTTCGGTCGCGATCACCGTGAAGGCCGGTGGCCAGCTCGGCTTCAAGGGCCCCGAGCATCTGCGCGCCGTGCGTGACGGTCTGGTGCCGCTCGCCGACGTCCTCAACATCCAGCAAGTCGGCGATGAGCCGTTCATGGGCGTCGAGAGCATTCCCTTCCTCTGCGGCTCCATGGACGAATTGAAGGTGCTGCACAAATATGTGCGGCCCGAATACGAGAAGGTCGCCGCGCGCAACAACCAGAAGATCCTCTACATCGTGCCGTGGCCGACGCAGTATCTGCACCTCAAGGTCAAGGTCGCCGATGTCGACGGGTTGAAGAACATCAAGATCCGCGTGCCCGACAAGAACGCCGTCGATATGCTGGCTGTTGTCGGTATGGCGCCGGTGATGATCCCCTGGGGCGAGACGATCCCCGCGCTGGCCTCCGGCGCGGTCTCGGGCGTCTCCACTTCGGCCGTATCGGGCGTCGACGGAAAATTCTGGGAATTCTTGAAGTACATCTATCCGACCAACCACGTCTGGTCGTCGCAGATGCTCACCGTCAATCTCGATTCCTGGAAGGCGCTATCGAGCGATCAGCAACAACAGGTCACCGCAATTGCCGAGAAGATGGAGCCGGGCTTCTGGGCGAACTCGCTCAAGGCGGACGTTGACAGCCTCAACCGGCTCAAGGAAGGCGGCATGGAGGTGGTGCCGGTCTCGGGGGCCATGATCACGGACATTCGCGCCAAGACCGCGCCGCAGCTCGACGCTTTCCTCAAGCGCGTGCCGGCGGCCGACAAGCCGGTGCGGGCCTATCTCGCTGAAATGAAGCGCTGAGGCCAGGTCATGGTCAGCGTTTCGCCCGCGGCCCCGCATAGTCTCAACGCAGCGGCGCCGGCGCCGCTGCGTATCCTGCTCGACGGTATTGACCGTCTCGGTCGGCTCGACGGCTGGATCGGTGGCGGCTGCCTCTTGATGCTGACGCTGCTGATGCTGTGCGAGGTCGCAACGCGCTTCCTCTCGAATTTCCTGCCGTTCTTTCCGCCCACGATCTCGATCGCGTGGGAGTATTCCTCCTATCTGATGGCGGCGTCCTTCACCTTCGGCGCCGCCATGACCCTGCGCGTCGGCGGCCATATCCGTGTCGTGCTGCTCCTGAAGAACGTCCCGGCCCTCTTTCAGCGCGCGATCGAAATCTTGTCGGCCGCCGCCGGCTTCGGCTTCATGGCTTTCCTGACATCGTCGATGGCGAAGTTCGCCTTCGGCGCCTATGTGCGCGGCCAGGTTTCGACCTCGAGCGACACCCCGCTGTGGTTTCCGCAGGCCGTCGTCACCTTCGGCATGCTGCTGCTAACGCTCCAGTTCCTGGCGCGCGCGATCCAGGCCGTGCTCGGCCTGCCGCTGGAGGATCACCGCATGAAGGCCTCGCCCGTCGAATGATCGCCTTGCTCGCACTCGGATTCAAGTTCGCATGACCATCGAAGTTGTCAGCCTGTTCGTGATCCTGTTCGCGCTTCTGGCATGCGGCGTCTGGATCGGCCTGACGCTTGCGCTCACCGCGACGCTGCTGCTTGCGATGTTCCGCTCGATCCCGCTCGACAAGCTGCTGCCGCAATACGCCTGGAACATTTTGACGACGCAGGAGCTGCTGGCGCTGCCGCTGTTCATTCTGATGGGTGAGCTGCTGTTTCGCACCCGCTTGTCACGTTCGCTGTTCCAGGGGCTCGCGCCCTGGGCGGGGCTTCTGCCGGGCCGCCTGCTGCATGTGAACGTGATCGGCTGCACCATCTTCGCGGCGATCTCCGGCTCGTCGGCGGCGACGACGCAGGTGATCGGTCGCATGTCGCTCAACGAGCTGCTGCGCCGTGGCTATTCCCGCGACATCGCGATCGGCTCGCTCGCCGGCGCCGGCACGCTCGGCTTTTTGATCCCGCCGTCCAACATCATGATCATCTACGGCGTGCTTGGCGACGTTTCGATCCTGAAACTGTTCACTGCGGGCGTGCTGCCCGGCCTGTTGCTGGCCGCTACCTTCATGGGGTGGGTCATGCTGCACACGACCCTCAACCCCGGCATGGTACCGGAAACGGAAGCCAAACTCTCGCAGGTGCCGTGGGGCGAGCGTTTTGCGGCGCTGAAGGATCTCGCGCCGGCGCTGTTCCTGATCGCCTGCGTGCTCGGCTCGATGTACGGCGGACTCGCGACGCCGTCGGAGGCCGCCGCGGTCGGCGTGCTTGGCGCCGCGCTGGTCGCCTGGGCGCAGGGCTCGATGTCGCAGCAGGTGATCCGCGACGTGCTGATCGGCTCGGTCGTGACCTGCTCGATGATCGCGCTGATCGTGCTCGGCGCCTCGATCCTCGGCAATGCGGCCGCCTTCCTCGGCATCCCGCAGGCGGTCGCCGCCTTCGTGAAGGGCCTTGGCCTGTCGCCCTTCATGCTGATCGTCGTGCTGATTATCTTCTACCTGATCCTCGGCTGCTTTCTCGACGGCTTCTCAATGATCGTGATGACGCTGCCGATCGTGCTGCCGATCGTGAAGGGCGCGGGCTTCGACGAGATCTGGTTCGGTGTCTTCCTCGTGCTCGCCGTCGAGATGGCGCAGATCACCCCGCCGGTGGGCTTCAACCTCTTCGTCATCCAGGGCCTGACTGAGGACGGCCTCGGCTACATAGCGCGCGTCACGATGCCCTATCTCCTCATCATGGTGGGCTTCGTGCTGCTGCTGACGCTCTGGCCCGGCATCGTCACGATCCTGCCGAGGGTGCTGTACGGATAAGTCCATCCTCGGGCCCTGGCGCCGGCGCGCAGCGGTCTGCGTCATCCCGGTCGTGCTTGTCCGCGACGACACCCTCCGGCGACAGCTTCGCGCTGTCCGGATAACCGCTTCAGTCTGAGAGTTGGGGGACGAAACGGTCAGCGCAGCTGACGCTTCAAGCGCGCGCTGCGCGTCAAATTCGCGCCGCGCGCGCATTCCATCTTTGCGCTCCCTATCATCCGGCGTACTCTATGAGAGCGAGCAGGAGTGCAACAGCAACCAGTCCAGTGAACGTAGCTCTTTTGGCGATGTCCGCCGAGAGAGCAAGAGCTGTTGGCAACTCATATGCGATGGAGAGAACCGACACATAGCGAGCTGCAAACATCCCTCGCGGCGCCGTCTGTAAGACGCAAGTTCAACAAACACAAAAGCGGGAGGAACGGATGAAGAAGCGTTGGTGTAAGTCTGCTCTACCTCTTGTTGCCGGCGCGACGCTGATCGTGTCGTCGGCGTTGGCCCAAAGCGTGGATACTGGGCGGATCGAGAGCGCCGGTCAGAACGATTGGCTGACCTATCACGGTTCGTACAAATCCTATCACTACAGCCCTCTGGCGCAGATCAATGCAAGCAACGTCGGCAATTTGAGCGTTGCCTGGCTCCATATTCCCGGACGCTCGACCCGTGGCCTGCAATCAATGCCGCTCGTGGCTGATGGCATACTCTACTACACAGGTTCTTACAGCCGGGTTTTCGCGCTTAACGGCGCGACGGGCGAGGTGATCTGGTCGCATTTTCCGGAACTGGACGAGACGCTGATCGCCCGCCAGACCCATTCTCCCTACAATCGCGGCGTCGCGCTCGGCGAGGGAAAGGTCTTCGTCGGTACCATGGATGGCAGGGCGCTTGGCCTGGATATGAAATCGGGGAAGGTCGTCTGGGAAACCCGGCTGATCGACTCGCAGAAGCTCACAGTCGGTTTCACCGGTGCTCCGCTGTACGCGAAGGGTACGGTGATCATCGGAGCGCAAGGCGGTGAATGGCCGGGCCGCGGCCCGATCTTCGCCCTGGATGCCACCACCGGGAAGAAGAAGTGGGAGTTCCTGACAGTCGCCGGTACCGACGAGGCCATGAAGACGTGGGGCAACGAGTCCTGGCGAACGGGCGGGGGCGGCGGCTGGATGCCGGGCACTTACGACTCCGAGACCAACACCATCCTGTGGGGCACCGCAAACCCGGCGCCGCTCTACGATTGGTCGGGCGCCGATTACAAGACGCAAGGTGCGCGGCCCGGCGACAATCTCCATACGAGTTCAGTGATCGGTCTCGACATCGATACCGGTAAGCTGAAATTTTATCATCAGGAATTGCCGCACGACGCTTGGGACTTCGACAGCGCTGTCGGCGAGTTTGTGATGCTCGAACGCGACGGCCAGAAGTTCGTAGTGCATCCGAACAAAGGCGGTTTCGTCTTCGTCTACGACCGCAATCTCGCCGTGAAGAATGTCTGGCGGCTCGTTGAGAACATCAATTTCGTCAAGGATATCGATCCGAAGACGGGTGCTCTGATCGGCCGTCGCGACTTCTCCGCGGGGAAAGTCACCGAACCGCCGCTGTGCCCGTTCATTGGTGGTGGCATCAGCTGGAACGCCGGCTCATACAACCCCAAGACGGGGCTCTACTACAAGATCGGCCAGGAATGGTGCATGACGCTCGACGTCCAGAAGACGACGCCGGTCACGGCGCCACAGGTCCAGCTCAACATCGGCGCCGATTTCAAGATGGCACCTCCTCCGGGCGGCGAGATTTATGGACATCTCGACGCGCGCGATCCCATCACCGGGGCCAAGAAGTGGGAGGTTCGTTATCCCGAGCCGCCGCTTGGGAGCGTGCTGTCGACCGCGGGCAATCTCGTGTTCGTGCCCGACTCCCGCGGCATCATTCATGCCTACGATGCTGACACCGGGACCGAGCTGTGGAATCACAACAACGGCACCGGCCATCAGGGCGGCATCGTCAGCTATTCCGTCAACGGCAAGCAATACATTGCCGTGGCCGCAGGCTTTGGCGGCATGCTGGCAGACGAGTACGCGCCAAACTTCGGCGGCGTCTACAAGAGCATGCCGCGTGACGACGGGGCGCTCGTCGTCTTCAGCCTGAAATAGGTCATCGCAATTGCCGGGGAGCAGGCGCAAGCTTGCTTCCCGTGCATTGAAGTTGCGGGCGCGCTTCAGGACATGGAGCTGGTTACCTTGAAATTGCATTTGAAGAAGATCACCGCGCTGCTATCGGCGGTGCTGGGCGCCTCGTCGCTCTGTGCCGCACCGGTTCACGCGCAGTCTGCCACCCCTGCACCGGACAACGGGACGTTCGACGTCGAGCAGTTGTTCGCGGGGACTTGTGGCTTTTGTCACTCCGACGGCGGCCGGGCCGCCGGCAAGGGACCGCAGTTGATGAATTCGCCACGCGATGACGATTTTCTGCACAGTCGCATCAAGAGCGGCAAGTCTGGCGCGATGCCGGCATTCGGCGGGGCTTTCACCGATGCGCAGATCGACCAGATCGTCAAATATATCCGCGCCCTGAAGCCGCGCGAGGGTTGAATCGCCGAGGCCCGATCCATCGATACGAGAACGCGGAATGAAGTCAATTCTCCCGCTTATGGTCGGCGCCATCATCGGACTGTTGGGTCCGGCGCAGGCGCGAACCCTGGACGCGATCCGCTCGTCCGGCGCGCTCGGGTTATGCGCCCATCCCAACTCGCTTCCCTTCGCGAGCAAGGCCGTCGATCCTCCCGGCTTTCAGGTTGAATTGGGCCAGGCGCTGGCACGCGAACTCGGCGTCTCGCTCCGGCTCGACTGGATCATCACCCAGTACCAGCTGCGGAGCGCCGGCTGCGACATTCTTCTGGATGTGATCGCCGACCACGCGGCGCAAGGCGAAACCCGCCTGAGGATATCAAAACCGTATTATCGCACGGGAGTCGCACTCGCCGTGCCGTCATCCAGCACGCTCGCTTCGTTCCAGGGCCTCAACGAGCATACCAAGGTGGGGGTGCAGGTCGGATCCGTCGCAGCCATGATCATCGGTCAACGGCACGTGCCTACGTCGACCTTCGGCTTCGAGAGCGACAGCCTCGACGCCCTGTTGAACCATGAGATCGATGCCGCTGCGGTTACACCAACAGCGGCGAGCTATTTCAATCTGACGCATCCAGGCAAGGCACTCCGCATTCTGGATCGCGACGAGAGCGTGGCCGATCTCAACTGGAACGTTGCCGTCGGTATGGTCCGTCCGGATGATGCGTTGCGCGAAGCCATCGATGGAGCGCTTGAACGGTTGCGAAACGACGGAACGATCGATCGGATATACGGCCGCTACGGGGTCGTACTGCAAGCGCCGAGATAGCTACCGGTGCCAGGTCGGGAGCAGACGCGATATATTCGCAAGCATCGCGGCGGGTGCCGCCCCGGCCAAGGTAGCCGGGGCGATCTCTCACTGGTTCATTCCGAGTGCTACTACGCCGCCGCCTTCTTCCGCGCCTGCTCGGCCTTGTACAGCTCGAACTCCTCCGCGATCGCGCGTGCGACCGACGGCCGCTGGCGCAGGCGCTCGTAATAGGCCTTAACGTTCGGCCATTTGGCGAGCTCGATCGGCGGCGTCGCCATGGTCCAGTTGATGACCGTGACCAGATAGGCGTCGGCGACGCTGAAATGGTCGAGCAGGAAGTCGCGCCCCTTCAGGTAATTGTCGAGATAGTCCAGCCGCGATAGGTTCTTCTCCAGCGCATAGGCTTTCATCTCCTGCGGCGCCTTGCGGTCGAGCACCGGGATGAACAGGCCCTTGTGCAGTTCGGTGCCGATGAAGCAGAGCCATTGATGCAGCCGCGTGCGATCGATGCCCGCTGCGGCGCCGAGGCCCGATTGCGGGAAGCGGTCGGCGATATATTGCAGGATCGCCGCGTTCTCGGTCAGCACCACACCCTCGTCGGTACGCAGCGTCGGCACCAGGCCGATCGGGTTCACGGTACGGAAGTCAGTGCCGTCGCTCAGCACTTTCTTGGTCGGCGGATCGACTTCGAGATAATTCGCCTCGGCGCCGGCTTCATACAGCGCGACGCGGCTCGCCATCGAACAGGCGAGCGGCGAGAAATAAAGATCCATCTTGAGCCTCCTTGGGCAATTCCCTGTGGTGTTTGCTCAACCTGGCCAGATTGATTTTTGTACCATCTTGCATATTATGTTCGCGGTCAAGGATTAATTTGCGAAATGGTACAAAAAGCGAAACCGCCAGCTGCCGCCAGTGAACCCAAACGCCGGGGTCGTCCGCGCGCCTATGAACCCGACGCCGCGCTTGGCAAAGCGCTCGACCTGTTCCGCACGCAGGGTTTCGCCGCCACCTCGCTCGACGATCTCAGCGAAGCCACCGGCATGAATCGCCCGAGCCTCTACGGTGCCTTCGGCGACAAGCGCGAGCTCTACATCAAGAGCTACCAGCGTTACCGCGAGGAGGCGCGCGCATCGATGGTGGAGATCTTTCGCCAGGAGATGCCCGTGCGCCTGCGGCTGGAGCGCATCTTCGCCTCCGCGCTGAACATCTATCTTTCCGGCGAAACCGGCCCGCGTGGCTGCTTCACCGTGGTCACGGCGGCCTCCGAAGCGGTCGGCGACCCTGATATCCGCGCCATGGTGCTCGACGGGCTTAACGAGCTCGACAAGGCATTTGCGAGTTGCTTTCGCCGCGCCAAGGAGAAGGGCGAACTGCCCGAGAGCGCCAATCCCGTCGTGCTGGCACAGATCGCATCCGCAACCGTACACTCAATCGCGATCCGCTCCCGCGCGCGGGTATCGCGGAAAGAGCTGGAGGCGATCGTGAACGGGGCGATCGACGTGATGATCGGAGCTAAAAGTTAAGCCGCCGCCGGGACGACAGTGAGATATTGCGTCTACGCCGCGCGAATATGCGCGAGAAAACGATCCACTTCGTCCCGCAGCCGCTGCGATTGTTTTGACAGCTCGATCGCCGAGCCCAGCACTTCCTCCGCCGCAGTTCCCGTCGCGGCGATGCCGGCGGTGACGCCTGCGATGTTTTGCGACACCTCGCCGGTGCGGGCCGCTGCCTGCTGGACGTTCTGCGCGATCTCCTGCGTCGCCGTGCCCTGCTGGCCGACGGCCGCGGCAATCGCCGCGGAGATCTCGTCGACCTCCTGGATCGTCGCGCAGATCGACTGGATGCCGTCCACTGCGCCGGTGGTCTCTCCTTGTACCGCCGTCACCTGCGCGCCGATCTCCTCGGTCGCCTTGGCGGTCTGGGTTGCCAGCGCCTTCACCTCGGAGGCGACCACCGCAAAGCCGCGGCCGGCTTCGCCCGCGCGCGCCGCCTCGATCGTGGCGTTCAGCGCCAGCAGATTGGTCTGTCCTGCAATGCCGTTAATGAAGGAGACGACGTCACCGATTTTTTGCGCGGCGTCTGCCAGGCTCTGCACGCGCTCGTTCGACCGCCTTCCGTCGCTCGCGGCCTTGCCGACGACTTCGGTTGCGTGCGCAAGGCGTCGGCTGATCTCGGTCATCGACGACGACAGCTCTTCCGCGGCGGCAGCAACTGTCTGCACATTTTCCGAGGCGAGCGCCGAGGCCGACGACACCGTGCCGGTCTGCTGCCGCGATTGCTCGACGACGGCCGACATCGAGCGCGCCGTGTGCTCCATCTCGACCGCGGACGAGGAGACCGTGGTGACGACGTCGCGAATGCTGGCTTCGAAATTGTCGGCGAGCGCGGCGAAGGTGCGCCGTTTCTCCGCTTCGGATTGCGCCTTGGCCTCGAGCTGGTCCGTCTGGAGCTGGTTGAAGCTCATCGCGTTGTCGCGGAACACTGCGACCGCCTTCACCATCGCGCCGACCTCGTCATTCGCTTTGCTGACGGGGATGGCGACGTCCAGGTGTCCGGCTGCCAGCTCGCGCATCACGCTCGTGATGGAGATGATCGGACGCGAGATGCTGCGGGCGATGAGATAGCCGACGATCGCGGCGAGCACGAGCCCGAGCGCGGCGATGCCGAATGCCAGCAGCCAGGCACGGTCGGCGGAGGCCACATAGTCGGCATTGTCCATCACCAGCTCGACCGCGCCGAGCGGCTTGCCGGAAAAATCCCTGATCGGTCCGAGCAGCGCCGCTACCGGCATAGTGTCGAGCTTCGCCTGCCGTACCGTGAAGTCGCCGCCCGCAGCGCGGCCGTAATCCGCCGCGTCGAAGAAGCTCTTGCCCTTCAGCGTGCCGCCGAACAACTTGAAGCCGCCGCCGTCGGCGAGATGGAAGGCGATGTCGACATGGCGGTTGCTCTTGAAGTCGTCCAGAAAGGACTGGCCGAAGGTCAGGCCAAACTCCACTGAACCGAGATGCTTGCTGCCTTGCGCGATCGGCACGACGCCGCGGATGCCGAGCCCGGCCACGCCGCCCTCGAGGCCGACCACGACCTTGTGCTCCTGGTTGGCGATGATCACGGTTTTGCGGAAGCCCGAGAGGTCGTCGCCGAATTTAGCAGGCTGGTGCACCCGCAGGAACGAGGTCGCGGGCGCCACGTGGAACTGGAACTGCTCGACGCCGTACTCCGACTTGGTCGCGGCAAACACCGGCCCGAACAGGCCGGTTAAAGCGTTGCGATCCTGTCTGGCCATGGCGTCCTGCGTCGCTGGCATCGCGGCCACGACGGCGCTCATGGCGGCGGCGCGCTGGGATTCCTCGGCAATTCGCGACTGGAGCGCGTCGTAGTGACTGCGAAGCTCGCGCTGGTCGGCCCGGTCGATGATGCCGGAAATGATCCATATCGCCCCGAGCACGGCGAACAGGGCGGTAGCCGCCGCGGTCACCGCCAGCGCAACCGTGATCCGCATCCTGAGGCCGAGGCTCGCCCGCATGTCCGACTCGTTCGTTGAGCGTTGATTAACAACGCCTATCAACTTCCCGCTAAGAGAGGGTGAACGAGATATCGGCGGACGATCAGGGATATTACGGCGCGGGTGGCACGTGAGGTCTCAATACCCCCGCGCCCGGTCCACCACGTTCTCCAGCACACCACCCGCCTCGAACCGCGCGATCTGCTCGGCAACATAGGCCGAGATCGCGTCTGCGTCGGTGTCGGCGGCGTTGTGCGGCGTCAGCAGCACCTTGGGATGGGTCCAGAACCTGCTGTCCTTTGGCTGCGGCTCTTGCACAAAGACGTCGAGCGAGGCGGCGCCCAGTGTGCCGTCGTCGAGGCAGGCCAGGATATCGGCCTCGTTCTGCAGGCCGCCGCGGCCGGCATTGATCAGTACGGGCGCGCCGAGCGGGCTTTTGCGGTTGAGCTTGGTGAAGACGTCGCGGTTCAGGATGCCGTTTGTTTCAGGCGTTAGCGGCAACAGGCTGACGAGGATATCGGTCGTACGCAGGAACGGTTCGATCTGCTCGGCGCCATGGAAGCATTCAACGCCCTCGATCCTGCGCGGACTGCGGCTCCAGCCGGCGACGCGGAAGCCAAGCCGCCGCAGCACATCGGCTGCGTCAGCGCCGAGCGTGCCCAGTCCCATGACACCGACTGTGACGGCGCTGGCCGGCCATTGATATGTCGGCTCCCAGCGCTTTTCGCGCTGCGACTCGCGCAGATAAAGCTCCTGGCGGTGGTGCATCAGCACGTGCTGCACGACGTATTCGGTCATGCGGCCGGTCAGATCAGGCACGGCCACGCGCACCAACGGCACGTTCGGCAGGCTCTTGTCCCCCATCAGTGCATCGACGCCGGCGCCGAGATTGAAGATCGCCCGCAGATTGGGGAATGAGCCGAGATCGCCCGGCACCGGCTTCCACACCGCGGCATAGTGCACCTCGGCCGGATCGAGCCCGGCATCGGGCAGCAGCACCACGCGGCGCCCGCCGCAGACCGCGTCGAACCGGGCCTTCCAGCGCTCCGGCAGCCAGTTCTGCTGCGTGCTGTTGATCAGGACGGCCAGTATGCCCACGGTCATTCGAATTGCCTCACAAGGTTCCGCTTTTGGTGCCTCTCCTTGGCACGATCTGCCGGATTTTTCTTGCAGTTTTTTTCCGCAGCCATGTCGGAGCGGGGCATAGTGGATCGTCTTCAAAACAAGCGTTCAGAGAAGGTGCTGCCCATGCTTTATGCGATCCTTTGCTATCACGACGAGGACTTCGTCGGCTCCTGGAGCAAGGACCAGGACGAGGCCGTGATGAAGAAGCTCGCCGTGGTGCAGGAAGATCTCGCGAAGCAGGGCAGGCTCGGCCCCGTGGCGCGGCTGCTGCCGACCACTGCGGCAGCGACATTGCGCAAGGAAGATCCGCCGTTGGTGCTCGACGGCCCCTATGCGGAGACCAAGGAGCAGTTGCTCGGCTTCTACATCGTCGATTGCAAGAACCTCGACGAGGCTCTCGACGTTGCGCGCGACCTCGGATCGGCCAATCCCGGCGGCGCCTATGAGGTGCGTCCGGTCGGCGTGTTCAGGCCCGGAGGGAATCTGACGTGAGCGAGGCCGATACCGCCTGGATCGAGACCGCGCTGACCTCGGCGCGCCCCCAGGCGGTCGGCGCGCTGCTGCGCTATTTCCGCGATCTCGACACCGCCGAGGAGGCCTTCCAGAACGCCTGCCTGCGCGCGCTCAAGACCTGGCCGCAGAACGGACCGCCGCGCGATCCCTCGGCCTGGCTGATCATGGTTGGCCGCAACGTTGCCATCGACGAGGTGCGCCGCACCCGGAAGCAGCAGCCGCTGCCGGAGGACGACCAGGCGATCTCCGATCTCGACGACGCCGAGGGCGCGCTCGCCGAGCGGCTCGACGGCTCGCACTATCGCGACGACATTTTGCGGCTGATGTTCATCTGCTGCCATCCAGGGCTGCCGGCGACGCAGCAGATCGCGCTGGCGCTCCGTATCGTCTCCGGTCTCACGGTGAAGCAGATCGCACGCGCCTTCCTGGTGTCGGACGCGGCGATGGAGCAGCGCATCACGCGCGCCAAGGCGAAGGTCGCCGAGGCTGGGACGCCGTTCGAAACGCCGGGCGCGGTCGAGCGCTCCGAGCGGCTCGCCGGTGTCGCCGCGATGATCTATTTGATCTTCAACGAGGGCTATTCGGCGAGCGGCGACACCGCCGAAATCAGAAAGCCGCTGTGCGAGGAGGCGATCCGGCTGGCGCGGCTGCTGCTGCGGCTGTTCCAGAGCGAGCCGGAGATCATGGGGCTCACGGCACTTATCCTGTTGCAGCATGCGCGCAGTGCTTCGCGCTTTGCCGCGGACGGCTCGCTGATCCTGCTGGACGACCAGGACCGTTCGCTGTGGAACCGCACCTTGATCGCGGAAGGCCTCGCGCTGATCGACAAGGCGATGCGCCATCGTCGCAGCGGGCCCTACCAGATCCAGGCCGCGATCGCCGCGCTGCATGCCCGCGCATCGGCGCCGGAGGAGACTGACTGGGCCCAGATCGACCTGCTCTATGGTGCGCTGGAGGTGGTGCAACCGTCCCCGGTGGTGACACTCAATCGCGCGGTCGCGGTTTCCAAGGTGCGCGGACCGCAAGCCGCGCTCGACCTGATCGAGCCGCTGGCGCCAAAGCTCGCCAATTATTTCCATTTCTTCGGCGTGCGCGGCGCCTTCCTGATGCAGCTCGGCCGCAATGACGAAGCCCGCATCGCCTTCGACCGCGCCATCGCCCTCGCCAACACGTCCGCAGAAGCCGCCCACATCCGCATGCATCTCGATCGCCTGATCCGGGACAGCCAGCCGAAGGGCGCCAATGGCGGCGCCAGGCAGGGTGCGAAGGTCAAGTAGGGAGCACCCCCATCTCTCGCCGTCATGCCGGGCTTGTCCCGGGCATCCACGTCCTTCTGATCGGCGCCGAGAACGTGGATGGCCGGGACATAGGCAAGCGGAAGCGACGCCGTCCTTTGGACTGCTATGCCCGGCCATGACGGTCGTCCAAATTATTGATTCCGAATTGTCGGCCCCGGCCATCCCCCTTCGTCCTTAGCGAGCATCCAAGGAGTTCTTTATGCTGAAAGCCATTGCCGTCATCGCCGTCCTGCTCGCGGCCGGAATCGTTGGCGTCCTCGTCTTCGCCCTGACGAAGCCCGACACGTTCCGCGTCGAGCGCAGCCTCGCCGTGAAAGCGCCGGCCAATGCGATCTATCCGCAGGTCGCCGATTTCCATCGCTGGACGGCCTGGTCACCCTACGAGAACCGCGATCCTGCCATGAAGCGGACGTTTGGCGGTACCGCGCAAGGCAAGGGCGCGACCTATGCCTGGGACGGCGACAATAATGTCGGCGCCGGCCATATGGAGATCCTCGAGGCGAATGCGTCGTCAAAACTTCGCATCAAGCTGGATTTCGAGCGCCCCTTCGAAGGCCACAACACCGCCGAGTTCACGTTTGTGCCGCAAGGCGATGCCACAATGGTCACATGGGCGATGTCTGGTCCGGCCCCCTTCATGTCCAAGCTGATGCAGGTGTTCATGAACATGGACAGCATGATCGGCAAGGATTTCGAGGCCGGCCTCGCCAGCCTGAAGAAGCTCACGGAGAAATAACGCCGTCCTCGTCGAAGGAACGGTCAAGCAACGGCTCAAGCAAACGAAGAGGAGAGAAACATGCTCAATGCGTATCTGTTCTATCAGGACACCTGCGAAGCGGCGTTCAACTATTACGCCAAGGTCCTCGGCGGCAAGGTCGACGCCATGATGCGTGCATCGGATGCGCCGGCGGACATGGCCGCCGCGCCCGGCCGGGAGAAGACGATCATGCATGCGCGGATGTCGCTGCCCGACGGCAGCGTGTTGATGGCCTCCGATGCACCGGGCGAGCAATTTCACAAGCCGCAGGGCTTTTCGATCTCGTTCACGGTCGCGGACCCTGCGGAGGGTGAGCGCAAGTTCAACGCGCTCGCCGATGGCGGCAGCGTTACCATGCCCTACGGCAAGACGTTCTGGGCCAAGGGCTTTGGCATGTGCGTCGACAAGTTCGGCATTCCCTGGATGGTGAACTGCCCGGCCGATGGAATGTGACAGGCGCGACAGCCTGATGCGCCAAGCGGCGATCCCCTCTTCCTGCCGATGCGGGAGAGGGGACACGCACAAGGACGCCACGTCATATGCAGATCGGCCGCGTGCCCTCTCAGCGGATCGATCCGGTCACGTCGTTGCCCGGTGGTGAGGACGACGGAACGCAGCGAGGGCAGATCACGAGCTTGGTGCCGAGCTGCCTGTCATTCTCCGCTTCGATTTCGTCACGGACGGCCCACCACGCCGCGGAGTACGGGTGCAAGGTACCGAGCACTCTTTCCCGCTCCTGATTCGGATCGCTCTGTGCGGGAGCTTGGTTCGCCACACGACGCCTTGTAGCAGAGGGGCGGTTCGGATCCTGACCGAGGCCGTCCCATGCGATCGGGCGGCGTTCCTGCGCAGGCGCGACAGCGCATCCCATGAGCGTTACGCAAAAAGTGAGCAAGACAAAGCCGTGTCGCATCATGCCGGACCCTCGGTGTCATACGCGACACGCTAGCCCCGCATGCGGAAACTCGCGTCACGCCGCTAAAATGGAACCTAAGGGAAACGTGTGGCCCGCATGGCCGAATATGGACTTTTGCTCTCGCACCACATTGCGAGGGCAGTGAGGCCACTTCGTGAAATGACGCGGACTGCATCGCACAACAACTGGCGCAATATTAGGCTGTAACTCCGTGACAGAATCGCTAATTATTGCTTCATAAAAAGCTGCAAATTGGGGCGGGCGGACTTGGAAGGGGAGCGACCGATGGCGACGGCGCTACAGATCAACTTTGCACTCTGGGGTATGCTCATCTGCGCGACCATGGAACTGACGCAGATGATCCAGAGGTTTTACTAGACCTCACGAAGCGCCTGACCGGCGGAATTTTGCCGACGCGGTTGTCCGCCAGCTCACGAGCAAGGCGATGAGCGTGAAGCTGACGCCCGCGATCAGCAGGACAGCGGCGGATTTAACCTGGTCACACCCTTCGCGGCCGCATCATCCTCACCGGCAGCGCGGATAGATCGCGGCGAGGTCGCGGCCCTTCAACAAAAGCAATCTGGACGAGAGACCGCCGCGGCGGCTGATCCAGTCGCGCACCGGGCCGGGATAGGCGGCAAGCACCACGTCGGATGCTTCCGGCTCGGCATAGAAGCGCCCGCGCCGGTCGGCCGAGCGCGCCGCATGGAAGCCGAGCACGGCGCGTCGGGTGACGCAAATGCGCTCGCCCGGAACGATGCTCAGCACCAGCGTGCATGCAGACAGGCAGGGACCGTCGATCACCACGCGCTCGCCGCTCTCTCGCACCTTCTCGAACAAATCGAGGAACGGCCCGACCTGTCCGCCTGGCGACTGAATGATGCGGATTTCAGCCACGGCGGGCGCGGACGCGAGCAGCGCGGATGCGAGCATCAAGGCCTTGAGGGAGATGACGTGTCGCATGGCACTCTCCGAACTCTTCCCGTGCCTACCCGTTCCTCCGCTCGCCGCGCAGCGTCGGCAGGCCGATACCCGCCGCATCGAAGCCGCCATCGACGGCCAAAATTTGGCCGGTGATGTAGCTCGATCGTTCCGAGCACAGAAAGTAGACCGCTTCGGCGAGTTCCTCTTCCAGGCCGTAGCGGTTGAGCGGGATGGCGTCGTGATAGTCGGCGCGGATCTCCCTGGTGTGCACCTGCTTCGCCATCGCGGTGTCGACCGGCCCCGGCGCGACCGCGTTGACGCGGATGCCGAGCGAGGCGAGTTCGACCGCGAGCTGCTTGGTGAGATGCGCGAGGCCCGCCTTGCTGGTGCCGTAGGCCGAGCGCAGCGTCGAGGCGCGCACCGCCGAGATCGAGGTGATGTTGACGATGGCCCCGCCATTACCATCGCGCATCAGTGGCACCGCCGCCTTGGTGCAGAGAAACGGACCGGTGAGGTTGATCTCGAGCACCCGCCGCCAATCGGTCTCCGACGTCTCCATCAGCGGTGCGAACACGGCAATGCCGGCATTGTTGACGAGCGCGTCGAGCCGGCCGAACCGCCGTTCGATCGTCGTCATCGCTGCGGCAACCGAGATTGCGTCAGAGACATCGCAGGTCAGCGCCAGCGTTGCCTCGTCCTGGCCGATCTCGGCGACCGCGCGGCCGAGCAACTGGCCCTCGATGTCGAGCAGCGCCACGCGCCAGCCCTCAGCCAGGAACTTCTTCGCGGTCGCAAGCCCGATGCCGCGCGCGGCTCCGGTGACGAGGGCGAGTTTTTGCGGAGTTTGCGGCATTTGCTAATCTGTCCTGTGTCCGAAAGTTCGGTCGCGCGCGAGCGCCCGCTCCTTTTACTTCGCTTTCGTCCCGGCAAGAAAGGGCCTCTGTTCATGCCCATCGATCCCAGTGCGATCCCGCTCGAGGAATGGCGGCCAGGTGTGACGACTCGGATGCTGACATCCGCGCGCAACGGCGCCACTGCGCTCTCCATCTTCGAGCAATGGGTCGCGCCCGGCGCCGGGGCGCCGACGCACAGTCATCCGGTCGAGGAGGTGCTGGCCGTGCGCGCGGGCGAGGCCGATATGTGGATCGAGGCCGAGCGCGTCACGGTGACGGCCGGCCAATCGCTGCTGGTTCCCGCCGGCCGCAAGCACGGTTTTCGTAATTCGGGCACGACCGCGCTACACGTCCATGCCGTGCTGGCCTCGCCGGTCTTCGAGGCGCTGCCGGAGGGAGCGAGCGAGGCGACGCGGCGATGGACGGCGGACTAGGACGATTTTGCCGCAGGGAATCGGCGTGCGATGTCGGCAGGCCTGCGCGCGGTTCGTCTTCCATCGGAGCTTCAAATGATTTGAGGAGGAGCGACCGTGCCCGAGCATCACGAGCACCTGATTCGAAGTCTGTTCGCCGCCTATCTCGCCAACGACCGGCAACATGTCAGCGCCGTGCTAGCCGACGAGTTCCGCTTCACCAGCCCGTTCGACGACGACCTCGACAAGGCTGCCTATTTCGAGCGCTGCTGGAAGGACACCGGCTGGATCGCGCGGCACGACATCGAGCGGATTTTCGTCCGGGGCGACGAGGCCTTCGTCACCTATCTCTGCCTGGCGACAGATGGCAGGAGCTTTCGGAACACGGAGTTCTTCACCTTCGCCGGTGGCAAGGTCCGCCGCATCGAAGTCTATTTCGGCGCCGCCCGGCAGGATGGTCGTTTCCTGCCGCAGCCGCGCTAGCGGCCAGCGCAATTACCTCCGGAATAATTTTCGTCACCCGGTCGGTTCGATAAAACCTCATTCGTCTTGGAAGTGAGCGCAAAGCAAGGAACCTCCATGCGATTCATGATGCTGATGATCCCGCTCGGCTACGAGACTGCTCCGCCCGATGTCCAACTCGATCCCGAACGCGTTACCGCGATGATGCGCTACAACGAGGCGCTAAAGGACGCCGGCGTACTGATCACGCTCGACGGCCTGCATCCGCCGTCGATGGGCGCGCGCGTCTCCTTTGCGACCGGTGAGCCTGTTGTGACCGACGGGCCTTTCACCGAGGCCAAGGAAGTTCTGGGCGGCTACTGGATGATCGAAGTCGCCTCGCGTGCCGAGGCGATCGCCTGGGCCAAGAAGTGTCCGGCCTCGGCCAACGAAATCATCGAAATCCGGCAGGTGCAGGAGATGAGCGACTTTCCGCCCGACGTGCAGGAGGCCGCCGCCGGTTTCGGCGATCTGAAGAAGCGATAGGGGCCTCGCCCGCGGGCAATGCACTGAACTTTCTAACCCACCAACCTGAGGAGATACCCATGAGCACCGAACACAAATTCCTCGCCGTCTATCTCGGCAGCAAGACCGGCCCAAAAATGACGGCCTGGCAAGCGCTGCCCGAGGCCGAACGGAAGGCGAAGGAGCAGGAGGGCATGGCCGCCTGGCACGGCTGGGTCGAGAAGCACAAGGCCGTCATCGTCGAGATGGGTGGACCGCTCGGTAAGACCCGGAAGATCAATGCCAACGGAATCACCGAGGTGAGCAATGCGCTGACCGGCTTCACGGTGGTGCGCGCCGCCTCGCAAGAGGACGCGGCAAAACTGTTCGAGAACCACCCGCACTTTGCGATCTTCCCGGGCGAGGCCATCGAGGTCATGCCGGTGCTGCCGATCCCCGGCCGCTAGGTCACGGACGACCGTGAGAGTACGGGGTTAATCACGACTGGCTTCCTGCTAGTGACCTTCACGCCCGGCTCATGTAAAGCTCGTTCACATGAGCTGGCGCAAGGAGACGCGCCGCGCCGAGCGCGGCTATCACCACGGCAATCTGAAGGAAGCCCTGTTGCAGGCCGCCCTCGGGTTGATCGCCGAGAAGGGCGCGGCCGGCTTCACCTTCGCCGATGCAGCACGCATGGCCGGCGTCAGCGCGGCGGCGCCCTACCGGCATTTCCGCGACCGCGAGGAACTACTGTCCTCGATCGCGCAGCGCGGCTTCGAGCAGTTCGAGGCGCGCCTGACCGCGGCCTGGGACGACGGACGGCCCGATACGGTCACGGCGTTCGAGCGCGTCGGCAGGGCCTATCTCGCCTTCGCCCGCGAGGAGCCCGCGTTCTACAACGCGATGTTCGAATCCGGCGTGCCGGTGGATGTCAATCCGGCGCTGCAGGCCGCCAGCGAGCGCGCTTTCAACGTCATTCGTGCCGCGGCCGAGCGGCTTGCCGCGCTCGCGCCGCCTGGCACGCCCCGTCCGCCGGCGATGATGATGGCGCTGCACATCTGGTCGATGGCGCACGGCGTGGCCTCGCTGTTCTCCCGCGGCGACGCTGCGCGGCGCAAACTGCCGATGTCGCCGGATGAGCTGCTCGAAGCCGAGGTGTTGATCTATCTGCGCGGTCTCGGCTTCCCGACCGACCGCCGATCCCCGGCGAAAAGCGCCGAGCCGCCGCCGGTGCCGCCGGAGGCATCCTCCGGTTCCGGAGTGCCGCCCGGCGGTCCCTGGGGCGAGCCGAAATAAAGTTGCGCAAATAATTTGGCCGCCCTGTCTGGCGGTCGGCTTGACAAAATCGCGGGATGATTTAGCTATGTAAATGTTATTTACATTCACAACGGCGCTGATGCCGTGACGGAGATGGAAATGGCCTACACAGCTGATGTCAATCGATGGCGCGGCCCGTCGGACCAACAGCAACAATACGAGCGTCCCCGCATGCTCGAGACGCCCTGGCATCCCGGCTGGATCGCCGTGACGATCCTCGGCTTCATCATCTGGTGGCCGATCGGACTTGCCCTTCTCTTTTTCACACTCGGGAGCAGAAGAATGTCGTGCTGGAGCAATCAGGACCGCTGGCAGAACAAGATGGAGCGGATGCAGTACAAGATGGACCGCATGCGCGGCCGCATGGAGCGCCGCGGTTTCGGCTTCGGCTTCGGCCCGCCCTCGAGCGGCAACCGCGCCTTCGACGAGTACCGCACCGAGACACTGCAGCGGCTCGAGGAGGAGCAGGTCGAGTTCAAGAACTTCCTCGACCGTCTGCGTCACGCCAAGGACAAGGAAGAGTTCGACCAGTTCATGTCCCAGCACAAGACGCGCCCGACCCCGCCGCCGACCGACCAGCAGCAAGGCTGATCTCGGGCAAGGTTGATCTCGGGCAGGGTTGATCTTGGACTGACGCCTCTCAAAGCCTTCAGGCGCATGCCCCCAAAGTCCTGATGGCCCCGAGCCGCCCGCTTGCGCAACCCGCAGGCGGGCGGTTTGGTTTTTAGGAATGCGCGGCTGGCAGCCGCGACGTGGAGAGCCTTGGTCTGAAGAGCCTTGGTCCGGAGGGTTCAGCGCGCCGTGGCGAGTTGCGCGCGCAGCGACTCCAGGAAGTGTTCGTAGGCGGAGTCCACGATCTCGTTGAGTGATCGCGTTCGCGCGAACATCGCCCTCGCCTCGGCGAGAAACTCGTCGCGGGTCGGAATCTTCGGCAAATGCAGATGCGTCAGCGCATCGACGCCTTCATGGGCGCGATTCAGGATGTCGTGCAGCGTTGGCAACTGCAACTGGGCAAAATCGGGCCGGCGTAGCGCCGACGAGATCGCGTGCGCCAGAGTCTGCGCATCGAACCGTCCGGCAAGCTCGCGGGCCGCCCGATGGATGACCCGCGCGCCGAGCGGCTGCTCGTTGCGCAGCACCTGTTCGGGCGGCGTCTTCATGTTCCAGACGACGCCGAACCAGGACAGCACCTTCAGGATGTAATAGGTCACGTCGATTTCCCACCAGCGAAAACCTTGTCGCACGCTGCTCTGGTAGGCGTGGTGATTGTTGTGCCAGCCCTCACCGAGGGTGAACAGCGCCAGCAGCCAGTTGTTGCGGGAATCGTCGCCGGTCACGTACCGCTTGCGTCCATGCACATGGGCGAGGGAATTGATGCAGAACGTCGCGTGATAGACCAGCACGGTGCTCCACAGGAAGCCGACGACGAGGCCGGACCATCCGGCAACCAGGAAGCAGAGCCCCGCCAGCGTAACGGCCGGCAGGAGTTCCAGCCGATGCAGCCACATCAGCTCCGGATAGGCGGCGAAATCGCCGACCTTCACGAGGTCGGTCCCGTCGTGCTCCCGGTAAAAAATCCAGCCGAGATGACTGTAGAGAAAGCCCCGGTGACGCGGCGAATGCACGTCGTCTTCGGTGTCGGAATGGAGATGATGGTGTCGATGCTTGGCCGCCCACCACAAAACGCTTTTCTGCGCGGTGCTTTGGGCGAGCCAGGCCAGGACGAACTGAAACACCCGGCCGGTCGCAAAAGCCCGATGGGAGAAATAGCGGTGATAGCCTGCTCCGATGGCAAACATGCGCACGACATACAGTGACGCGCAGATCGCGAGGGCCTGCCAAGTGACGCCTGACCAGATGGCCGCAAAGCAGCCGAGATGGACCAGCAGGAACGGCAGGGCGGACGGATACATGATGTCGTCGTGATGGTCGTCGGCGGGGGCGTTGGGCGACATGTATTAGCGTGACCTTGGATAACGGGATTTCGGCAGCACTGAAAGCCGCCGCGTACCACAAACCCGGGGATGGCGGACCACCGCGGGGTCTTGAACGAGATGCTCGGGCAACCCTGCCCAAGGCGGCAGTACGCGGCAAGGCCAACCTGAGGCCAAAACTTCGGCCGCGAACTCAACCGACTATATGAGTGCGGTTGTCTGGCATGCAAGCTCGTAGCCGCACGGGGGAGCGTGGTGCGCGGGCTGCGGATGGCCTATATCCGGCAGCAAGCAAGACGCGTCAAAACACCGCAGGCGGTAACGATGGCGGAAGCGGCGATCATGACGAGCGAGAACCTTTGGCAGGAGATCCGCGGCGAGGCGCAGCGCGCAGCAGCCGCGGACCCCGTGTTCGGCAGGGCTCTTGTCGGCCTCATCCTCGCACATGACGATTTTACCGCCGCCTTGGCCGACCTGATCGGGCGCCGGCTTGGCGGTCGCGCTATCGAACGTGAGCGCTTCGCGACATTTTCCCGCGACGCCTTTCGCAGGCACCCGGATCTGATCGAGGCGGCTGGCCGCGACTTGCAGGCCATCGTGCGCAGCGATCCCGCCATCGCCGGCTTGCTGCCGCCGCTGCTGCATTTCAAGGGCTACGTCGCGCTGCAAGCCTGGCGCGTCTCGAACTGGCTCTGGCATCATGACCATCGAGACGCGGCGCTGCTGTTTCAGAACGAGGCCTCGAACGTCCTGCAGGTCAGCATTCATCCGACAGCGAGCGTCGGATCGTCGGTGTATCTCGACCACGCCACCGGCATCGTGATCGGTGCAGATGTGGTCATCGGCGGCGGGAGCACCATCCTTCAGAACGTCAGCATCGGCCGCAACAGTGAACTGCCGACGCGCTCGCCGCGCATTGGTCGCGGCGTGTTCATCGGCTCCGGCGCGACAATTCTCGGCGACGTCAGGATCGGCGATTTTGCAAAGATCGGTGCCGGCACGGTCGTGACATCGGACGTGCCCGGCGGCTGCACCGCAATCGGCAATCCCGCGCGGTTGACCAATTGTCCCGAGCCAGCGTCGGCGGCCTGACTCGCCCTCACGTCATCAGGCGACGTGCCCGTCGTTCAGGCCGCACGGCGGTGGCTCTCGCCGCCATGATGCGGGGTGACCGGCTCCGAACTGGTCTGGCCCGGCGCGTCCAGCACCGCGACATGATGCCGGTAGACCATTTCCCAGCCCTTCCATCCCGTGAACAGGAGGATGCCGACCACGATCAGAGAGAGCGCCACGCCCCACGGCTTGATCGCGGCCTCCGCGCCTTGCGCGTAGCGGAGGCAGAAATTGATCACGGCCAGCACGACCGCCGCGAGATTGCCGACCATGTGATACCAGGCATCGTTGAGGCGGCGGATACGAGGCTCGCTGAGGAAGTCGATAAAGCCCGCCACGGCGGCAACGAGCGCCATGACGATGCCGGCGCCGAGTAGCCAGATCGCGGCCCTGGCCCAGAAGCCGTCACCGGTTCCGATGAAGGCGAGATCGGCGATAGGCGCGCCGACCAGGAAGGCGACGGGGAACGGGATGATCATAGGGTGGAGCGGATGATCGCCGATGGCGGCGGTCGTCTTTGGGTTGATGGTCATGGCAAAACCTCGCGAGAAGTGATGCTCGGGACAATTTTGCGGGCGAGGGCTGGTTCCTCCGACGCAGAGCAGGCTCCGCTCTTCACGGGCATCTCGACGCCGTATGGGCGTTGCGGTGCGTAGCAACACGGAACTTTCCCGGCGCCGCCCAACCCTCTGCGCAACCTCCCTTTCCCGCAGCCAAATTCGCCAGCGGTAACCCGGCATTAACCATCGTCGGGCTCTGGTAATTGGGGACAATCGCGCCCGAAGCCCGACGTCAGGACCTTGGGCTAAGGCCCATAGTTTTGACATCTTGGCAGGGAATGCAGGCGGCCGGCTTTGGACGAGCCCTGCACCCCAGAAAGATATGGCTTTGAGCGGGCTTGCCGGCCGCGCCGATCTAGCGCGGCTATTGGGGAACCGGCGGCCATTTGCTGGCCGGGACATTAGGTAATGATCGCCTTGAGAGGATACTGCTTATGAATCCGGCCGACGTGGCTCAGTCAGCCCTTCCGGTTGCCGCTTCCGCGGATGTGTCGCTGATTGCGCTGTTCTGGCAGGCTCACTGGATCGTGAAAGGGGTCATGCTGGGACTTCTGTCCTGCTCGGTCTGGGTCTGGGCAATCGCCATCGACAAGATATTCCTGTTTGCCCGGACGCGCCGCTCGATGGACCGTTTCGAGCAGGCCTTCTGGTCCGGCGAGTCGATCGAGGACCTCTATCGCACGCTCTCGGCCAAGCCGACCCATTCCATGGCGGCCTGCTTCGTCGCGGCGATGCGCGAGTGGAAGCGTTCGTTCGAGAGCCAGGCGCGCTCGGTCGCGGGGCTTCAGATGCGCATCGACAAGGTCATGAACGTCTCGATCTCGCGCGAGATCGAGCGGCTGGAGCGCCGGTTGCTGGTGCTCGCGACCGTCGGCTCGGCCGGCCCCTTCGTCGGCCTGTTCGGCACGGTCTGGGGCATCATGTCGAGCTTCCAGTCGATCGCGGCGTCGAAAAATACCTCCCTGGCGGTGGTGGCTCCCGGTATCGCGGAAGCGCTGTTTGCGACCGCCGTCGGCCTTATCGCCGCCATTCCTGCCACTATTTTCTACAATAAGTTTACTTCCGAGGTGAACCGGCAGGCCCAGCGGCTCGAGGGCTTCGCCGACGAGTTTTCGGCGATCCTGTCGCGCCAGATCGACGAGCGGAGCTGACGGACGGCATGTATAGTGTGAAGGGCAATTTGGGCACCAGACCATGGGCATGAACGCAGCCAGTTCGTCCGGAGGCGGCGGCCGTCGCAGCCGGCGCAAGCCGGTCATGGCCGAGATCAACGTCACGCCGATGGTCGACGTGATGCTGGTGCTGCTCATCATTTTCATGGTTTCGGCGCCGCTGCTGACCGTTGGCGTGCCGCTCGACCTGCCGCAGACCCAGGCCAAGAGCCTCGAGACCAGCGACCAGAAGCCGATCCAGATGTCGGTCGACATCAACGGCAAGGTGTTCATCAACGATGCCGAGATCGCGATCAGCGAACTGGTGCCGAAGCTGAAGGCGATCACGGACGCGCGCGGCGGGCTCGAGGAGCGCATCTATCTGCGCGCCGACAAGAAGGCTGATTACGGCACGGTGGCCAGGGTCATGGGCCTGTTGTCCGGTGCAGGCTTCAAGAAGTTGGCCCTCGTCACGGAAGCGGATCAGGGGTAAGCCGTGAAGGTGAAGGTCGACAAGACACTCGTTGCGTCGATTGCCCTCCATGTCCTCGTGCTTGGATGGGGGCTGGTCACCTTTAGCAGCAGGGCCTTCGTCGTGCCGGAAGAGTCGCTGCCGATCGACATCATCTCCACCGACCAGCTCGCGCAGATGACCAACGGGCAGAAGACCGGCGACAAGAAAGAGCCGAAGCCCAAGGTCGAGAAGATCGCCGAGGCCAAGCCAGATGAAGACGCCGTCGGCAAGGTCACCGAGAAGAAAGAGCTGATCAAGACCAACTCGACGCCCGAGCCGCCGCCGAAACCCGTCGAGAAGCCGGTCGAGAAGAAGCCCGAGCCGCCCAAGCCCGTGGCCGAGGCCAAGCCCAAAGAGGAACCGAAGCCGCAGGAAAAGAAACCTGATCCGGCCAAGGAAGATCCGATCGCCGAGCTCCAGAAAAAGCTCGAGACCAAGAAGCCGCCGCCCAAGCCTCCCGAGCCCAAGGTCGCGGCGGTACAGCCACAACAGCAGCCGAAGCCCAAGGAGCGCAGCTTCGATCCCGCGCAGATCCAGCGCGATCTCGACAAGCGCGCTGCGACCCGGCACGAGCTCGCCGGCGCGGCGCTGAATGCGTCGGCCTCGCTGGGTTCGACGACTGGAACTGCCGCCAACAACGTCGCGACCTGGCGAGGTGCGTTCCAGGGCGCGGTCAAGCGCTGCTTCACGCCGACCTATAACGGGCAGGACGCCGACCAGTACGAAGCCGACATCGACATCTCCATGAAAATCGATGGATCGCTGGCGTCTGAGCCGATCATCGTTGGGGTGAGGGGACCGTCCCGGTCGATTGCTCAGGCCATAGCCGAAAGCGCCAAGCGCGCCATCATACAGTGTGCAGTCTATTCGTTCATGCCGAAGCCGCAGTACGAGAGCTGGAAGCTCATTCCGATGACTTTCGGCCTGAAAGATATGTTGTGACATCCGAACAAAAGAATTTTCCGATGAATGACGCTCGATCGATCACCCGCCGCCGCTTCATGACAGTTACCGGCTCGGCGGTGGCGATGCTCGGAGGCGGACACGCTTTCGCCCAGGGCCAACCGCGCCTGCGCATCGATCCGACCGAATTCCAGCCGGTCCCGATCGCGATCACCAATTTCCTGCCAGGCTCGCCGGCCGACGCCGACGTCGGCAACGGCGTCACGCAGGTCATCACCAACAATCTGAAGCGCTCGGGCCTGTTCGCCCCGATCGACCAGGCCGCCTTCATCGAGCGCATCAACAATATCGACGTCGCGCCGCAATTCCAGAACTGGAAGACCATCAACGCACAGGCGGTGGTCACCGGCCGCATGACGCGGCAGCCGGACGGAAGGCTCAAAGCCGAATTCCGTCTCTGGGACGTGGTCTCCGGCCAGCAGCTCGCGGGCCAGCAATATTTCACCTCGCCGGAATATTGGCGCCGCATCGCCCACATCATCTCCGACCAGATCTACGAGCGGATGACCGGCGAGAAGGGCTATTTCGACAGCCGCGTGGTGTTCGTCGACGAGTCCGGGCCGAAGGAGCGCCGCGTCAAGCGGCTCGCGATGATGGACCAGGACGGCGCCAATGTGCGCTATCTGACCCGCGGCTCCGACCTCGTGCTGACGCCGCGCTTCTCGCCGAACTCGCAAGAGATCACCTATATGGAGTTCGGGCAGGGCGACCCAAAGGTCTATCTCTTCAACATCGAGACCGGCCAGCGCGAGACCGTCGGCAACTTCCCCGGCATGACTTTTGCGCCCAGGTTCTCGCCGGACGGCCAGCGCGTCATCATGAGCTTGCAGCAGGGCGGCAATTCCAACCTGTTCGTGATGGATCTGCGCTCGCGCTCGACCACGCGCCTTACCGACACGCCGGCGATCGACACGTCTCCTTCTTACTCGCCGGATGGCTCCCGCATCTGCTTCGAGTCCGATCGCGGCGGCAGGTCGCAGATCTATGTCATGGCGGCGGGCGGCGGAGCGGCGCAACGCATCTCCTTCTCCAAGGACGACACCAACGCCACCTATTCGACGCCGGTGTGGTCGCCGCGCGGTGACTACATCGCCTTCACCAGGCAAGGCGGCGGCCAGTTCTCGATCGGCGTCATGAAGCCGGACGGCTCCGGCGAGCGGCTGCTCACCTCCGGCTATCACAACGAAGGCCCGACCTTCTCGCCGAACGGCCGCGTGTTGATGTTCTTCCGCGATCCCGGCGGCAGCGGCGGGCCGTCGCTGTTCTCCGTCGACATCTCGGGCCGCAACGAGCTGAAGGTGCCGACGCCGGGTTTCGCCTCCGACCCGGCATGGTCGCCGCTATTGTCCTCGACATCGGGCGGCTAAAGATCGTGCGGCTAACATCGCGTGTTGAGGCGCGCGATGTTTCCGAAAAAACGCGCCAATTTTTTTCGCGTTCGGTGGGGAAGGCAAGGTTTCCTTCACCTTGTGCTCGGCAAGGCTTGCCTAGTTGCTTGATATTTCAGCGGAAACAGGTTCGCTATTGCCGAAAAACAACTCAACTTTAAGGATGTTCGCTCAGAAAGGCTTCACCTGGGTTGGGTAAAACTGCGCGTCAAACAGGACCCGCGTACAACCCGATGCAGTTCCCAAGCCAGAGCGGAGAGTCGGAACAGCGGCCGCCGAAAACGTCGGCGGCGCAAATCGATTCGCTGTTCGAAGCGCCCGGTCCGCTGCTGGCCGGTCTCATTTTCGTGTCGATCGGCGCTGCCCTCACCGCGCTGAGGACGGGCGAGCCGCTGATCTGGGCGTGCGTGGCGCTTCTTATCCTGGCCGGCACCGCGCGGGCGATCGACCTGCGCCTCTATCAGGCACGTAAGGCGGTCATGACCGTCAAGGCGGCCGAACGCTGGCAGAAGCGTTATCAGATCGGAGCAAAGATCCAGGCGGCTGCGATCGGCATCTGGTGCGCCACCGCGCTGTTGGCCACGGACGACGCCGTGGCTCACATGATAGCCTTGTCGGTCACCACCGGAATCGCGGCGGGCGGCGCCGGCAGGGCGTATGGCCGGCCCGCGATCTTCCACCTCCAGGCCGTGCTGATTTTCGGCCCGGCCGTGCTCGCGTTGGCGCTGCGTGGGACGCCCTACTACATCGCGATGGCGGTGGTCAGCGGGGCGTTCCTGATGGCTATCATGCAACTCTCGGTGAACCTGCACCGCATCTTCATGGGGGCGGTCGTGGCCCGGGAGCGGGAGGCCGCGCTCGCGGGCCAGTTCGATACGGCACTCAACAACATGCCGCACGGGCTTTGCATGTTCCGCGTCGACGGACAGCTGGCGGTCATGAACCACCGCTTCGGCGCGATGATGAACCTGCCTGCGGATATCGCGCAGAGCGGCACCACCGCGCGCGACATTGTCGCGGCGTGCGTCCGCGCCGGATCCATCTCGACCGCAAGCGGCGAATGGATCGTCGCGGACATCGAAAGTTCGCAGGCAAAAGAGATCATTACCGCCGATCCCGACGCGCAGCGAAACCGCTCGCTGTCCTGGACCGTCCAGCCGATGGCGGACGGTGGCGCGGTGGTGCTGCTCGAGGACATCACCGAGCGACGCAGCGCCGAGGCGAAGATCGCGCATCTGGCGCGCTACGACGATCTCACGGCGCTACCCAACCGCGTACATTTCCGGGACGAGATCGAACACCTGCTGGCGACCTCGCATCATGCGGAGCGCCTCTCGGCGCTGCTGTTCGTCGATCTCGACCAGTTCAAGCAGGTCAACGACACGCTCGGCCATCCCTGTGGCGACCAGCTCCTGTGCGCGGTCGCCAACCGCATGCGCGAGATGCTGCGTCCCGAGGATTTCGTCGCCCGCTTCGGCGGTGACGAATTCGTGGTGTTCCAGCAGAACATCTCTTCACCCGAGGACGCCGCTGCGCTTGCGCGCCGCATCGTCGAGCGGCTGAGCGAGCGTTACCGCATCGACAGTCATCTGGTCGAGATCGGCGCCAGCGTCGGCATCGCGCTGACCTCGCCGGATGGTGTCAGCGCCGATACGCTGCTCAAGAACGCCGACATGGCGCTGTACCGCGCCAAGGCCGACGGTCGCGGCACCTTCTGCTTCTTCCGCGACGAAATGGCGGCGACCGTCGACGCGCGCCGCATCCTCGAGCTCGATCTGCGTAAGGCGCTCGCCAACGAGGAGTTCGAGCTGTTCTTCCAGCCGCTGGTCAATCTGAAGTCCGGCAAGATCAGCACCTGCGAGGCGCTGCTGCGCTGGAATCATCCGGTGCGCGGCACGGTCTCGCCGATCGACATCATCCCGGTCGCCGAGGACATGGGGCTGATCGTCGATCTCGGCCGCTGGATCCTGCGCCGCGCCTGCATGGAATGCATGAAGTGGCCGGACGGCGTCAGCGTCGCCGTCAACTTCTCGCCGCAGCAATTCCACCAGCGCGACGTCTTGAGCGAAATCCGCTACGCGCTGGAGGTCTCAGGGCTCCCGGCCCACCGGCTCGAGATCGAGATCACGGAATCCTCGCTACTGCGCAATACCCAGCTCACGCACGACATCCTGTCGCAATTGCATGCGCTCGGTGTGCGCATCTCGCTCGACGATTTCGGCACCGGCTATTCGAGCCTCAGCTATCTGCACAATTTCCCGATGCAGAAGGTGAAGATCGATCGCTCCTTCCTCGAAGGCATCGACACCGACCGGCCGCTGACGCTGCTGCGTGGCGTGGCCCGGCTGTCCGCCGATCTCGGCATGGCGGTCGTGGTCGAGGGCATCGAGACCAATGATCAGCTCGAGCTGATCAGCGCCGACGGCACCGTGACCGAAGGGCAGGGCTACCTGTTCAGCCGGCCGGTTCCGGCAATCCGGATTCGCCAGTTGCTCAATGCTTCGCACGGCCGTCGCGGGACGGAGGATCAGATCGTCATGGTGTCGTCGCGATCCATCGCTTGATCCTTCTTCGCCTTCTCTTTCAGCAAGCTAAGCTCGGTTTTTGCCCGTATTTTTCGGGGCCCAATGGTTAACCCTAACGATTCTAAGGCTTTGCAATTCCGTTAACGAACCATTAATCTCGCCCCACTCGCAGAAGTTGCTTGGAGTTTAGGGGTATTAGATGAAGTCCGGAGCCGAACCGAACACGGTGCTCCTTCCGCGCGGAGCCGCGCTGTTTGACCGAATCGATTACCGCCTCATCGAAACTCCAGAGGATAGAGACAACCTCTACTTGATGCGGTACCGGGCTTATCTGCAAGCCGGACTAATCGTGCCGTCAGAGTCGATGCGCGTGACCGATCGCTTCGATGATGCGCCCAACACCTGGAATTTCGGGATCTATGTCGATGGAGATCTGTGCAGCTCCGTCCGCATTCACGTCCTGTCGTCGGACTGGCGAATGTCCTATACGACCGAAGTGTTTGGCGATGTCCTGCATCCGCGCCTCGACCGTGGCGAGGTCCTTGTCGATCCATGTCGGTTTGTTGCTGATCCCGAAAAGCATCAGCGTTTTCCGGAGCTGCCCTATCTGACGGTGCGGCTTGCTTTTCTGGCTTGCGACCATTTCAATGCCGACACCGGGCTTGCCATGATCCGGACTGACCATCAGGCATTTTATCGCCGCGTATTTCTGCACGAGACCATTTCACCGGAACCGCGTGGATTTCCGGGCTGGCCCACCAAGAAGGCGGTGTTGATGGCATCCGACTTCCGGAACCAACGCGACAAGGTTCTGACCCGCTTTCCGATCATGCGCTCCAGCGCTTTTGAGCGGCGCATGTTGTTCGAACGCAGCAGCCCGCGCCAGGCTGCCCCGCGGCCGGTGTTGTTGGCCACTCCGCGGAATCTGGATGCGGTGGCCTCGACGGTCGGGACGCCCCGTTAGCGTCGTTTGTCCTCTCGATCCCTCGCTTGTCCGCCTGGCAGGTCAAAAATTCCGGCAAAAGGCCGCCGTTTGCTTCTCGGCACGGCTTGCCTTCACCCTCGCGCCACATTTACAACCCATTAACCATGACGTTTGCTTTTCGCTGGTTGGGGGCATTTGACCGGCTGTGGCAAGGTTCCATCAAGGTTGACGGAACGTTCGCTTAACCAACCCCCTGTAGACCGGACAGCAGTGGACGAAACGTGAGCGTGGAGGCTCCGGAATGAAACATCCTATGCGTATCCTCCAGGGATTGAAGCTGGTCGCGGTGCTTGCTGTCGCGTTGTCGATGGGCGCCTGCGCCAACAAGAACTCTGCAACGGATGCGATGGCCAACGCGGCGACGCCGGGCAGCCAGCAAGACTTCGTCGTCAACGTCGGAGACCGCGTGTTCTTCGAAAGCGACCAGACCGATCTGACCCCGCAGGCGATCGTGACCCTGGAGAAGCAGGCGCAGTGGCTGCAGAGCTATCCGCGCTACAGCTTCACCGTCGAAGGTCATGCCGACGAACGCGGCACCCGCGAATACAACATCGCGCTCGGTGCCCGCCGCGCCCAGTCGGTGCGCTCGTTCCTCGCCTCGCGCGGCATCGATCCGAACCGCATGCGCACGATCTCCTACGGCAAGGAGCGGCCGGTGGCCGTCTGTAACGACATCTCGTGCTGGTCGCAGAACCGCCGCGCCGTGACCGTGCTGAACGCGAGCTCCTGACGATCAGTCAGGCGCCGTTCATCTTCAGAAACCGATTATGCCGGCGCCCTCTCGGGCGCCGGTTTCGTTTCAGCGATCTGTGACCGAAACCCGTTTGTTCCAGCCACAGTTTTGGCGTACTCCCCTTCAATGTGTGGCGCGTCGAGTGTTCGGTCGCAGGCCATTTCGCTTTCGTCGTCAGGGCAAGATGTCATCCAGATTTAAGGTCTTTACCGGCACCGTGGCGATCGCCGCGCTGCTCTCTTCGTGCTCGCCCGCCCTCGCGCAGTCGGACGATGCAGATCCCGAGATGCGGATCGAGCGGCTGGAGAACCAGCTGCGCCAGCTCACCGGCCAGAACGAAGAGTTGCAATATCGCAACCGCCAGCTCGAGGACCGGCTGCGGGCGCTCGAGGGCGGCGCGCAAGGTGCGCCCGGCCAGGCGCCGGTCCAGCCCAATGTCGCGGCCATGCCGCCCGCGCAGGCCGCGCCGGCCTATCGCCAGCAGCAGCCGCAACAGCAGCCGGCCCGGCCGAATTACGAGCAGCCGCAGATTGCCTCTCCCGCGCCGATCGTTCAGGAGCAGCCTGCGCCCGGCGCGCCGGGCACGCGCCGCCGCGGCGATGCCTTCGACCCCAACCAGAGCCCGAATGCGCCGGGTGCGCCGCGCGCGCTCGGCGGCGGGCAGCAGCCGATGCCGGCAGGCACCCCTGGTGGCGCGCCAGGCGGTCGTGGCGCGGGCGAACCGCTCGATCTTGCCAACACCGGCCCTCGTTATCAGCAGCAGGCCGCGCCCCCGGCGGCGCAGCCCGGCTATCCACCGGCCCAGCAAGGGAATGCGGCGCCATCAGGCGGCGTTGGCCTCACGACCCTGCCGCCTTCGGCAACGCCGCGCGACGAGTTCGACCTCGGCATCGGCTACATGCAGCGCAAGGACTATGCGCTTGCCGAGCAGACCATGAAGAACTTCTCTCAGAAATATCCGAGCGACCCGCTGCTCGGCGACGCGCAATACTGGCTGGGCGAGAGCTACTTCCAGCGCCAGCAATATCGCGACTCCGCGGAAGCCTTTCTCGCCGTCACCACCAAATACGACAAGTCCGCCAAGGCGCCGGATGCGCTGCTGCGGCTCGGCCAGTCGCTGGCCGCGCTGAAGGAGAAGGAGGCTGCCTGCGCCGCCTTCGGCGAGATCGGCCGCAAATATCCGCGCGCCTCTGCCGGCGTCAAAGCCGCGGTGGACCGCGAGCAGAAGCGGGTGAAGTGCTGAGGCGCGGCGATCGATCCTGACAAGATGGATGGTGGTGCGCTAAACAGTCGGTCCATCCGCGGACGGTTGCAGCGCCATGTCAGACGACGACAACTCTCCGATCTCGGCGCGCGAGGCGAAGCGGTTCTTCGCCGGCCTGAAAAGCGCGCCGGCGCTGGTGCTCGCGGTCTCCGGCGGGCCCGACTCGGTCGCGCTGATGTGGCTTGCGGCGCGCTGGCAGCGCAGCCTTGTGCGCGGCCCGCTTCTCACCGTCGTCACCATCGACCACGGCCTGCGGCCGGAGGCGGCGCGCGAGGCGCGCGAGGTCAAGCGGCTGGCCGCCGGGCTCGGCTTGCCGCACCGGACCCTGCGCTGGCGCGGCGCCAAGCCGAAAACGGGATTGCCGGCCGCTGCGCGCGAAGCCCGCTACCGCCTGCTTGCGCGGGCCGCGCGTGCCGCCGGTGCGAGCCATGTGCTGACCGCCCACACTCGCGACGACCAGGCCGAGACCCTGTTGATGCGTCTCGTCCGCGGCAGCGGACTTGCTGGGCTGTCGGCGATGGCCCGTCTCACGGAGCGCGACGGCGTCGTCCTTGCGCGCCCGCTGCTCGATGTCCCGAAGTCGCAGCTGATCGCGACCTTGAAGCGGGCAAAGATCGGCTTTGCCGACGATCCCACCAACCGCGACACCGGCTTCACTCGTCCGCGGCTGCGCGCGCTGCTGCCGCAGCTTGCCGCCGAGGGCGGCGATGCCCGCACTCTGGTTCGGCTCGCAGGCAGGCTGGCGCGGGCCAATGCGGCGGTCGAGGTGATGGTCGACGGTGCCGAGCGCTTCCTTCAACTCCGGGCGCGCGGCGATGCGCCGCAGGCGGTCGGTCGAAGCTTCGAAGCATCGCGCTTTGCCCTCCTGCCGGAGGAGGTCCGGCTGCGGCTACTGCTGCGGGCGGTCAATGCCTTCGGTCATGAAGGGCCGGCGGAACTCGGCAAGGTCGAAACCCTGATGGCCGCGCTCGATCAGGCCATCGCTGCAGGGGGTGTGGCTGCAGGGCGTATGGCGGCAGGGCGCGCGGCTGCAAATGGCCGGCCGGTGCTGAAGCAGACCCTTGCGGGAGCCTTGATCAGCCTTGCCGGGGGGCGTATCCACATCGCGCCGGCGCCGGCCCGGCGGCGCAAAGGGAGCTAAGCCGCGGCCCATGACACCGGGCGTTTCGGCAGCGCGGCGTCAGGTCACCTTAACCAGGCGGGAAAAACCCCTGTCCGGCCGCCATTATTTCAGCGGGAATCGCTCTAAGATGGGATAAATAGTCCCATCTCGTTCCCTTGGCAGCGACCGGGGCGGCACCTAAATTGTATGCATCAAACGAAGAGGATTCCTTGGGGATTTCCTCGCACTGCCCAAATAGCTACCCCAAGATACCGCCCAAGGATCAGGCCGCGATCCGCGCGACCACGAAGGAAGATCGATGAACGCCAATCTGCGCAATTTCGCCCTCTGGGTCATCATTGTCTTGCTGCTGTTGGCGTTGTTCACGCTCTTCCAAAATCCGGGTCAGCGCGCCTCCTCGCAGGACATCGCCTTCTCCCAGCTCTTGAGCGAGGTTGACCGCGGCAATGTGCGCGACGTCGTGATCCAGGGGCCGGACATTCACGGCACCTTCACCAACGGCTCGAGCTTCCAGACCTATGCGCCGAGCGATCCGACGCTGGTGAAGCGCCTCTATGACAGCAAGGTGCAGATCACCGCGAAGCCGCCCGGTGACAACGTGCCGTGGTTCGTCTCGTTGCTGGTGTCCTGGTTGCCCTTCATCGCGCTGATCGGCGTGTGGATCTTCCTGTCGCGGCAGATGCAGGGCGGCGCCGGCAAGGCGATGGGCTTCGGCAAGTCGCGTGCAAAAATGCTGACTGAAGCGCATGGCCGCGTCACCTTCGAGGACGTCGCCGGCGTCGACGAAGCCAAGCAGGACCTGCAGGAGATCGTCGAATTCCTGCGCGACCCCGGCAAATTCCAGCGCCTCGGCGGCCGCATTCCGCGCGGCGTGCTGCTGGTCGGCCCTCCCGGCACCGGCAAGACCCTGATCGCACGTGCGGTCGCGGGCGAAGCCAACGTGCCGTTCTTCACCATTTCGGGTTCTGACTTCGTCGAGATGTTCGTCGGCGTCGGCGCAAGCCGCGTCCGCGATATGTTCGAGCAGGCGAAGAAGAACGCGCCGTGCATCATCTTCATCGACGAAATCGACGCCGTCGGTCGTCACCGCGGCGCCGGCCTCGGCGGCGGCAATGACGAGCGCGAGCAGACGCTGAACCAATTGCTGGTCGAGATGGACGGTTTCGAGGCGAACGAGGGCGTGATCCTGATCGCCGCAACCAACCGTCCCGACGTGCTCGATCCCGCGCTGCTGCGTCCCGGCCGCTTCGACCGTCAGGTCGTGGTGCCCAATCCCGACGTCGTCGGCCGCGAGCAGATCCTCAAGGTTCACGTCCGCAAGGTGCCCCTGGCGCCGGATATCAACCTCAAGACCATCGCGCGCGGCACCCCGGGTTTCTCCGGCGCCGACCTGATGAACCTCGTCAACGAAGCCGCGCTCACCGCAGCCCGCCGCAACAAGCGGATGGTGACGCAGTCCGAGTTCGAGGAAGCCAAGGACAAGGTGATGATGGGCGCCGAGCGCAAGTCGCTCGTCATGACCGAGGAAGAGAAGCTGCTGACGGCCTATCACGAAGGCGGCCACGCCATCGTCGGCCTCAACGTGGTCGCGACCGACCCGATCCACAAGGCGACCATCATTCCGCGCGGTCGTGCGCTGGGCATGGTCATGCAGCTGCCCGAGCGCGACAAGCTGTCGATGTCGCTGGAGCAGATGACCTCGCGCCTTGCCATCATGATGGGTGGACGCGTCGCCGAAGAGCTGATCTTCGGCCGCGAGAAGGTGACTTCGGGTGCATCGTCCGACATCGAGCAGGCGACGCGTCTGGCGCGCATGATGGTGACGCGCTGGGGCCTGTCCGAGGCGCTCGGCACCGTGTCCTATGGCGAGAACCAGGACGAGGTTTTCCTGGGCATGTCGGTGTCGCGCACCCAGAACGCATCGGAAGCGACGGTTCAGAAGATCGACAACGAGATCCGGCGTTTCGTCGAAGAGGGCTACAACGAAGCGACGCGTATTCTCACCGAGAAGCGCGCCGATCTCGAAGCTCTCGCCAAGGGCCTGCTCGAGTTCGAGACGCTCTCCGGCGATGAGATCATCGACCTGCTCAAGGGCAAGAAGCCGAACCGCGAGTCCGTGCTCGAGCCGACCACGCCGCGCGCCTCCGCCGTGCCGCCTGCCGGCAAGCCCCGCCCGCGGCCCGATCCGGATCCCGGCCTGGAGCCGCAGCCGCAGGCGTAATCGCGAACGGCAGAATGAATTGAAAAACGCGGCGGCAACGCCGCGTTTTTTGCTGGGCGCCGACACGTTTGTGGGCGCTCGCAATGGCGATGTTATCCAGTTGCGCTCGAAACTCAGGTCTCGTGTCCTGGCCGCAGCGCGGCCGGACACGAGAGGACGCGTATCGTCACCACACTCCGTCATTGCGAGCGAGGGCGCCAAACATTGTCAGACTGCCTTGTCCTCGATCAGCAGCGGGCAATGCATGTATGCCCGGCCATGAGCGAAACAATTCGAGTTCTAGACTAGGCAGCGCTGTCAACCTGATGCGCTACCGCCGGGCGTGGCGGCCAATTAGACCGGCCGGGGTAACCTGCGCCAAAACCCAACAATTGAAATCCGCGAAAGAACCGCCGCCTCAAATCGTTCGAGCTGGTCTCTGAGCCGAAGTGCATGTTTCTCGACGAGGTGCCAGGAAGCGACTGCGACGCCAAAGGCAATCGGCAGGCTGATCAGGACGTTCAGATACCAGTACTGAACCGATGGGCCAACCGTTGCAACGCACTGCTGGATGACAAATCCGTAGAGATACATTCCGTAAGAGTAATCGCCGGACGACACGATCCAGCTTCGCCGCGGATTCATGAGTCCCAGATAACACGCGACATAGGCAGCGGGCACGACAAAAATCGCGTCGCCGCGTCCGCCGGCCATTCCGGCGGCGCAAAGCACAAGCGCAAACAGGCACGCCGCCCGGTTGAACGGTACCTTGTCGCGCCAGAGGTAGAAGCCAACACCTAAAAGGAAAGAGAACACAAGAAGGTGCGGGCGAAGGTGAATGAACAGTTCGTCCGAATGGTAGATATCGTAGCAGACGAGCCCGATCTGGGCGAACACCAGGAACCCGAGGTATAGCACCCTATTGAAGCAAATCGTGGTCGCGGCAAGAAGCGCTAGGATGGCGTAGCACCACAGCTCATACGGCACCGTCCAAAGCTGAGCATTCACCAGATCGGGGGCTGGATTGTGAAGAAATACGCCCGGGAGTTCAAAGTGCATGTCGCCGACGACGTTGAGAAAATAGACATGGAATCTCGAGTCCGCAAAGTATTGGGCCAAGGGTATCGCGGTGAATATCGGGCCGATGATGACGGCCGAGAGCGTCGTCTCGACCACGAGTGCGGGCGCAATGCGAAGCACGCGCAGGCCGATAAACGAAAGCAGGCTCTTGCACCTCAACAAGCTGGCCGTTACCAAAAACCCGCTCAAGGTGAAGAAGAGCGCAAGGATCATTGCGTTTACCGTGCGAAAATGGCCCACTATCTCCATCGCCCGACCGAGCCCAAGAGTGACGTTCGCGCTGTGCAGGCAGATAACGGCCGCCGCCAGCGCAATCCGCATGTAGTCGAAACCTGCGGGCCGATTGCGCGAAAGAGCCAGCTGATCAGCGAGGCTGAACATGATTGCGTTTCCCAGAGACACCTACGTCTCCCGAAACTATCGAATAGTGAACTAAGGCCGTGTAAACGGCGGACGTTGCAATTTCGGCGCGCCCAACGCGGGGCATCGCGCATTTCGCGCGGTACATTCCAGCCATCATCGGAAGCGCCGGTTAAGGTTATTTGTTTGATCAAATAATTCGTCGAATTTTGCCAGACGGTCAACTCCACGAGGCGACGGGCGCATGAATCGAAGCGCAGCGGTGTCAATTGGCTCGCAAGGCCGCTTCACGCTTGGAAGCTGACATCTCATTGTAATACGTACATGGCCTACCGTCCCGTCCTCACCTCGACGGCGTCGCCATTGCATCTTTCGCATCATCCCGCACGTGAATCACCGCGATATTGTCCGCATAGAGCCGCTTCCAGCCCTTGATGTGATCGAGCACTTGCGCTGCGGGCGAGTCCGCGGTCAGCAGGGTGGCGTCGATCCGGTGGTCCTCGAGCAGCCGCGTCAGATTGTCGAGCTTCTTGAGCTCCACGGCCTTGAGGAAATCCATGACGAAGGTTTCGCCGTAGAGCTCGGCGCGGCCGTCGATGAAGACCGGGATGTCGCGGGAGATCAGATAGCCGCCGAACTGGTTGGCGTTGAAGATGCGCTGGGCTTTTCGTTGCTCGAGCAGGTCAACGGCGGCAACCGGTGTCTGGTCCATCGTGAAGGTGAAGCGGTGATGCGACATGTAGAGCGACGTCGAGGTCCAGCCGGCGGCCACGATCATCAGCGCGGCCGTTGCGGTGACATAGCGGGCGGCCCAGCTCTCGCTGCCTTGCGTGCCAGGCCGCGGCAGCGCGGATCGTTCGCCGAGCGGCTTGGCCAGCACCAGCGGCACCAGGAAGGCAAAGGCCTCGATGCTCCTGGCATGGGTGAGCGCCATCCAGGTCAGGAGCAGGATCAGAACAATGCGCGGCGGCGAGAGCGTCAGGCCGCGATACAGCCCGATCGCGATCAGGCCGAACAGCGCGCCTTCGAATGCGTTGAAGGATGCGAAGCTCGCGGGCGACCATTCCGAGATGAGCGTCAGCAGCTCGCCGAGATTGAGGATGTTGGTCGCGCCGAGCAATGTACGCCAGCCGTAGGGGGTGACGCAGCTTGCAGCGAGTGCCGCAACGCCGAACAGGAACCAGCGCGACAGCAGCCTGACCTGCTTGCCGGAGTCCATGCCCCAGAGCGCCACGAACGACATCGGGCCGATCAGCGCCAGGCCCAGCACGAAGCCGCCATGCAGGTTCGACCACAGCGACATCAGCGGCAGCCAGTACCATGACGGCACGTCCTTGCGGTCGGCCGCGGTCATCAATATGCCGACCCACGCGATCATTACGGGCAGCGCCAGCATGTGCGGCCGCGCCAGGATGTGATGTAGCGACACCACGACCGCGAACATCGCGAACAGGACCGCGCGCGGAATTTCCAGATCGGCCTCGAGCAGATCGACCAGGATTGCCGCCGACAATGCGACCGCAAGCGCGGTGAGGATCACCGGGCCGGCCCAGCCCCATTGCGCATAGGAGAGGGCGAACAGCACCTGCGACAGCCATGAGGTCGAAACCCAGGGCATCCCCGGCCGGGTGAAGGAATAGAAATCCGTGTAGGGAAGCGCGTGGTGATCGAGGATCCATTGCCCGATCTTGATCTGCCAGAACGAGTCGGAATCCTGAAGCAGCGTGTCGCCGAAATATACGAAGAACAGATAGGCGCCCGCGCCGACGCACAGCGGCACCAGGGCCCGCGCACGACTCTGCGTCGCGATGCTGTTGGCAAAGGAAAGCGACATGCCGCCTCGTCGTCCTGTTGTTCTTGTCGAGTTGCGGGAGGAGATGAGGATGAACCGTCGCGCTTAAGGTTGTTGTTGAGCATGATCCGGAAAACCGCTTCACGGCTTTCCGGATCATGCTCGGGCGGACATTGGACCACGGCGGTCATAACTTCGGGTAAACCGGCGGTGCCAAGCCGGTTTCATGTCTCGATAATTTAACGGATTTTTTTGGATTTCGGTTTACCATCGGCGAATCCACGCAAACCGCTCGGTGTTTCCGCAGTCGAATTAACTGCGGCGCAATTTTTTGCCACTACGTTCGGTTCCATGGTCGGGCGGCGCTGGGAAGCCGAAAAGACCGGATCAGTTGTAGCCTCGTGTACCTTTTTGGAGCAGTCATGAAGAACCTCGTTGCGCGTTTCCTGAACGATGAATCCGGCGCCACCGCCATTGAATACGGTCTGATCGCCGCCGGCATCGCGCTGGCGATCATCACGGTCGTCAACAACCTCGGCAGCACGCTGAACACCAAATTCACCTCGATCTCGACCAGCCTCAAGTAAGGCCGGACGAACCGGGAATCTTAGAGAGCCCCGTCCTCGACGGGGCTCTTTTCATTTGGACGATGATTTTCGTCTCTTGCAGTCCGTGCAGTTGTAGGCTGGCAAGGCATCTGCCGCAGCTCGAAGAACGCAAGACGGAAGCGTGTCCGCCGTCGAGAATATCGGATACTGAGGGTTGCTGGTGGCACGGCGCTACGCGCCTTTGCGAAATCCTGCCGCAACTTGCCGCCTGTCATTCCGCGAGGCTGGTCTGCCAGACCGGCGACGGAGCAGGCGCGACAGACGTTCGCGACGCCCGGCCGTGCCATTGCAGATAGAACTTCGCCGCCCAGATCGACGCTGCGGCGACCGCGATGCCGCCAGCGACGTCGATGATGTAATGCGCGCCGATCACCGGCGTCGCTGCAATCATCAGGAGATTGAGCGCGGCCGCGATGCCGCCGAGGCCGCGCACCGGCCACAGCGCCCACATGTAGAGCACGGCCGATGCGGCGTGGAAGCTCGGAAACGAGACGATGCCGGAGAGGAAGAACAGCCGGAGTTCGTGCAGGCTGTCGTCGCGAAGTGCGAGGATGTCGCGCAACTGTCCGGCATAGACCACCGTGCTGATCTCGGGGAAATGCGCAGCGGACAGTTGCAGTCCCCAATAGGTGCCGATCGCGGGCACGACGGCGGAGATCGCGATGGTGATCGCGAGCGCGAGGCTCATCGCCAGCATGAACAACTGCAGCCGCACATAGCGCGCCGTCAGCGCCAGCACGATGGGGACGCCGAGCAGCGGCAATTTGATCAGCCCGTATCCGCGAGCGAGCACGTCCGCGAGCCAGGGATGGTCGTTGACGTATCGCGCGATCGGTTCGGGATCGAGGCCGAGCGCACGGTCGATCGCAAGCAGCGCCTGGTCCTGCAGCGGCCAGTTCAGTTTGCCCGCGACGTAGCTGAGCGGTCCGACGATGGCGCAGGTGAGAATGATCTGTCCGATCGTGCCGAGCGAAAACAGCAGCTTCGGGTCGGCAAGCTCGCCTTTGACGATGCGGTGGCCATAGGCCAGCGCGAGCAGGACCGCAGCGACCGCCAGCGTCACGCCGTAGGCGACAGGCTCGAGGCTCAGGCCAGTCAAGGGGAGGCCGAATGCCAGCAGGCTGCCCATGGCTACGATGGGAAGCCAGTTCAGGTGGAAGAGCTGCCAGGCGGTCCGGGCGTCCGTGTCGACCATGCTGCACCGAGGTGGGATCGCAGTACCGCAGCACAGTCGCGGAGCAGGTTTAAGATGGCGGTAACGTTCGTGGTTACCCCTTCGCCAAACCGGTTGGCGACGTTTTTAGCTGTTTTGAGCTTTTCGCTTTTTTCGCGCGACGCTTCATGCATTTGCACCTTGTCATGCAGTTTGAATAGTTGTTCAGTCCTTGCGGGGCGATTTGCGGCATCAGTGACGAAGCGTTCGGCCGCAGGGCGTGCGGCTGGCGTGTGGGACAGGAAGCGCGCCATGGTTTATCGGCGGACGCATCAAGTAGTGAAGCGCCTTGCGGCAAGGCGCAGTGCGATACTGGCGGCGGCGCGGGAGGCGGCGGCGGAAGGCGGGATGGCGGCGGTGCAGATTGCGCCGGTCGCGATTCGCGCCAGCGTCGCTGCGGGTACGGTCTACCGCTACTTCCCCTCCAAGGCCGAGCTGATCTCCGAATTGATCGCCGAGGTCTCGCGCGACGAGCTCGCGGCGATCCGCCGGGCGGCCGATGCCGCGCCGGGGCCGTCCTCGGCGCTGGCCGCGGCGGTGACCACCGTGGCGGTCCATACCCTGTCGCAGCGCAGGCTGGCCTGGGGTATCCTGGCCGAACCGGTGGATGTCGATGTCAGCGCCTCGCGCCTCGCCAGCCGGCGGGAGATTGCGGGCGAGATGGCCTCGCGGATCGACGCCGCCGTGCGTGCGGGCCACCTGCCGGCGCAGGATACAGGCCTCGCCGCTACTGCGCTGCTCGGCGCGCTGCACGAGGCTCTGGTCGGACCGCTCGCGCCGGATAATCTCGAAGATCCCGCCAGGATGCGCGATGCCGTGCAGACGGTGACGCTGCTGGCGCTGCGCGCGGTCGGCGTCATGGACGCCCGCGCCAGGGGTCTCGTGGTGCAGCAGACGCTGCTACCGACGGCGAAAGCGCTGGTTGGGGCGTAAAACGTCCGCCTGATCGCCGTGGGGACCTGATCGCGCTCAAGCCGTTGTCCCGGCACGTTTTTTCGCGGATCCCCAGCACATCCGCCGGACCGGCCGGCTTACTGTGCATGGGGTTGTTTTCGACTTTTTTGTTGGCCCTGTGCTGGCGGACCTAGATATCCGCTTCGCCCTCGGGGCCGACCGAGGCGATGCGCACCATGTTGGTGGTGCCGGGGATGCCGAGCGGCACGCCGGCGACGATGAGCACGCGCTGGCCGGCGCGGACGAAGCCGTCCCGAAACGCGATCTGGCCGGCGCGGTTCACCATGTCGTCCTGGTCGCGCGCGTCTTCCGCCACCACGCAATGCACACCCCAGACGACGGCGAGCCGGCGTCCAGCGGAAATGTTCGGCGTGATCGCCACGATCGGCGGCTTCGGCCGCTCTCGTGCCACGCGCGAAGCAGTCGAGCCTGAGCTGGTCCAGCAGATCAGCGCCGGCAGGTCGAGCGTCTCGGCGATCTGCCGCGCGGCGTCCGCGATGGCATCGCCGGCGGTGGATTCCGGAGCGGGGCGCTGTGCGGTGATGACGGAGCGATAGATCGGGTCGCGCTCGACCTCCTCGCCGATGCGGTTCATGGTCGAGACGGCCTCGACCGGGAATTTGCCGGCCGCCGACTCCGCCGACAGCATGATGGCGTCCGCGCCTTCGTAGACGGCAGTGGCGACGTCGGAGACTTCAGCGCGGGTCGGCACCGGCGACTGGATCATTGATTCCAGCATCTGGGTCGCGATCACCACCGGCTTGCCGGCGCGCCGCGCCATGCGCGTCATCTGCTTCTGCAGGCCCGGCACGCGCTCCAGCGGCAGCTCGACACCGAGGTCGCCGCGCGCCACCATCAGCGCGTCGGAGGCGTCGATGATGTCGGCGAGGCGATCGATCGCCTGCGGCTTCTCGATCTTGGCCATCACCGCGGCGCGGCCGCGGATCATTTTCTTGGCCTCGATCACGTCGTCGGCGCGCTGCACGAAGGACAGCGCGATCCAGTCGACGCCGGTGACCAGCGCCGCCTCGAGGTCGGCGCGGTCCTTCGGCGTCATCGCCGAGACCGGCAGGTCGGTGTCGGGCAGGCTGACGCCCTTGCGGTCGGACATCCGGCCGCCGACCACGACGCGGGTCACCGCGTGCTCCTTCGAGGTCTCCTCGGCGATCAGCCGCACCTTGCCGTCGTCGAGCAGCAGCGAATGGCCCGGCCGCAGCGCAGCCAGGATCTCCGGATGCGGAAGCTGGACGCGGGTGGCGTCGCCCGGCGTCTTGTCGGAATCCAGCGTGAAGGCCTGGCCGTTCTGGAGCTGGACCGCGCCTTCGGCGAAGGCGCCGAGCCGAAGCTTCGGCCCCTGGAGGTCGACCAGGATGCCGATCGGCCGGCCATAGCTGCTCTCGACGTTGCGGATCGTCGCCACCAGCTCCCGCATCTTGTCATGCGGGGTGTGGCTCATGTTGATGCGGAAAAGGTCGGCGCCGGCCTCGAACAGGCGGCGGATCATCGCGAGGTCCGAAGACGCGGGTCCCAGGGTCGCGAGTATCTTGATACGGCGAAGACGCCTCATGGCTTATTTCCAGACGGGGGCGAGAGAGCTGGCGGGAGGCCAGGCGCGGCGGGGGGCGTACCACCGGGCGGGCCATTGGGCAAACCCGGAACCCCCGGGCCAACCGGCCCGGGCAGGCCGGGCACACGCTGCTGTTTTGACGGCTGCTCGTTGGTGTCGGTGAGCTGCACCGTCCAGGCGCGCTGCTCGCCGGTATCGACCTCGAAATAGCCGGTCCGGTCATAGCCGCGCGCGAGGCAATCGTCGGTGCCGCGGATGGTGAATTCCTTGTCGCGCGAGCACATGAAGGCTTGGCCCGACCATTCGCCGCCGCGGTCATAGTCGATGGCGTAGATGTAATAGAAACGGGCGACCAGCGTTCCCCGCAGCAGGGTCTCGCAGGAGCGGGACGAGATGTTCCACCAGCCTTCGGTGGTCCAGCCCTCGGCATCCTTGTAGCCCAGCGCGATGCCGACCCGGCTCGACGTGTTGTTGCAGAGCCGGAAATCGGCGGAGGCCGGGCTGGCGCAGAGGCACAGCAGGGCAACCACCAGCACCGGGACCAACCGGGCGAGCAGGTGAAGAGGGGAGCGGGGAGATTCGGCGATCATTGTCGCGGAAGCTATATCAGATCATTGACGATTTGGCGTAGGGCCCCGGGAACGGCCCGAAGCCAGCTTGGCGCCCGTTTGCGCCGCGATATGGCAAAATCTGTGACAGGGCCCACCTGATCTCGTAAGGGTGACCCCATCCGGGTCAGAGCCAATTCGCAAGCCGAGGGGATCCAGCCATGGCAATCGACGACAAAACCAGAACGGAGCTCGAGGCCGCCGCTTTCCGGCGCCTGGTCGATCATTTGAAGACGCGGACGGACGTCCAGAACATCGACTTGATGAATCTCGCGGGCTTCTGCCGCAACTGCCTGTCTAACTGGCTCAAGGACGCCGCCGACGCCCAAGGCGTCGCCTTGAGCAAGGACGAGAGCCGGGAAGCCGTCTACGGCATGCCCTACGAGACCTGGAAGTCGAAATACCAGGGCGGGGCCACGCCCGAGCAACTCGAGGCCATGAAGAAGGTTCATCCTGGGCACTGAACGGCCGCGTCCTCGGCCGGGCCGACACGCCGCCCCTGAGTCGCATCACACAACAGCTTTCTTCGATACGCCGCAGGAAGGTGTGGGCGCGCTGTGGACGAGCGCGATGCTGCCTTGAACGCGAGAGGTACGGACCCTAAGGGTCTAACCAGCACGCGCGGTGAGGATGCCGGCGTCACCTCGTTTTGCCAGTTCCATTTGGAGTACCAAGATGGCCACCACCGCCGCCGTCCGCGACGACGAACCCGCGACGAAATTTGCCAAGGACCAGCTCAAATCCATCATCGAGCGCATCGAGCGGCTGGAGGAAGAGAAGAAGGCGATCTCCGACGACATCCGCGACGTCTATGCCGAGAGCAAGGGCAATGGCTACGACGTCAAGGCACTGCGCGCCATCGTGCGGATGCGCAAGCAGGACCCGAACGAGCGCGCCGAGGCCGAGACGATCCTTGAGACCTACATGCAGGCGCTGGGGATGATCTGAGCCGATGAGGCCGCGGCGCCACCAGTCGGGGTACCTCGTCCCGCCCCAATTTGCAGCGCACCCAGCTTGGGCAAAATCCGCTCGTCTGCTAGAGTGCTCGGCGAAGGGACCGAGCAATGGATGTGCCTGGACCTGAGCGCAGACTCGCAGCGGTCCTCGCGGCTGACATGGTCGGCTTTAGTCGGCTCATGGAGGTGGACGAGGCTGGTACGCTCGCACGCCTCAAGACCCACCGGATCGAGCTCATCGATCCGGCCATTGCCAAAAATCACGGCCGCATCATCAAAACGACGGGCGACGGCATGCTCGTCGAATTCCATAGCGTCGTCGACGCCGTGCTGTGCGCTGCTGAGATTCAGAGCCGGATGGGGCGACGCAATGCCGACGTCCCGCCGCCGCGATGGATGCAATTCCGCATCGGTATCAATCTGGGCGACGTGATCGTCGACCAGAACGACATTTTCGGCGACGGCGTCAACGTCGCGGCACGGTTGGAGGCACTGGCCGAGCCCGGAGGTATCTGCATCTCGAGCGCGGTGCGCGACCAGCTCGGCCTGCGCCTTGATGGTGTTGCATTCGAGGATATCGGCGAGCAGAACGTCAAGAACATCGTCCGTCCAATCCGCGTCTACCGGATTCGACTGGAGAGTCCGGCAAGCGCATCAGACGGCACGAAGGGCACTGCAAAGGCGACGGACAAGTCGAAGAAGCCATCCATTGCCGTGCTGCCCTTCGCCAACATGAGTGGCGACCCGGAGCAGGAGTTCTTTGCGGATGGTCTGACCGAAGACATCATTACCGAGCTTTCACGCTTCCACGACCTGTTGGTGATCTCCCGCAACTCGACCTTCGTGTACAAGGGCAAGGCGGTCAAGGTGCAGGACGTCGGCCGCGAATTCGGCGTCGATTATGTCATCGAGGGCAGTGTGCGAAAGGCCGGAGGTCGCGTCCGCGTCACCGTGCAGCTGATCGATGCGGAAACCGACCGGCACATTTGGGCCGAACGCTACGACGGCGAGCTCATGGACATCTTCGCCATCCAGGACGAGATGACCCGGGCGATCGCCGCCACGTTGCCCGGCCGCGTCGAGGCGGCGACGCACGATCGGGCGAATCGCAAGCCCACGGACAACATGGCGGCTTATGAATGCGTGCTGGCCGCCAAGGTCTTACACCATCGCTCCAATCGCGAAGACAATGCGCGGGCGCAACTTCTGCTCGACCGGGCGCTCGAACTCGATGCAAACTATGCTCACGCACACGCGTGGAAAGCGTGCGTCCTGGGCCAGACTTGGGTCTATAGCTGGTGCGCGGATCGCGACGCCACCTTCCAACAGGTGGCTTCAGAGCTGGAGACCGCGCTGGGCCTCGACGACAATGACAGCGACGTTCACCGCATCCTCGCGGCGCTCAATCTGAACCGCGACGACCATGACAGGGCCACCTACCATCAGGAGCGGGCGCTCGCGCTCAACCCGAACTACGATCTTGTGGTGGTGCAGCAGGGCGAACTGCTGACCTGGCTGGGCCGGCCTGAAGAGGGCATCGACTGGATCAAGAAGGCGATGCGGCTCAACCCGTATCACCCGGAACGCTTCTGGAGCCATCTCGGGCGCGCCTATTATTGTGCCGAGAAATACGCCGAAGCCGCCGAGGCCTTCTCACGGATCACACGCCCCGATCACACCCATCACGCGTTCCTTGCGGGGATCTTCGCGCAAATGGGCAACGCGATTGCTGCTGGCGCGCACGCGGTCGAAGTTCTCAAGCGTGAACCGGCATTTTCGGTGGCCAATCATCTCTCTACCCAGCATTATAAGCGAGACGTTGATCGTCAGCGCTATCAGGCGGGCCTTCTCCGGGCAGGCCTGCCGGCTTGATCTGGGGCACAGCGGAGACCGATTGGTGATCCATCGAGGGTGAAACTGTGACTGCTCCGACGCTGCCGCGCGAGGTGAGCCGTGCCTTCGACGCCTTCCCGGCGCCGATCAGCAAGCGGCTGCTCCAGGTGCGTGCGCTGATCTTCGCGACCGCCGCGGCGCAAGAGGAGGTCGGTCGGCTCAGCGAAACCCTCAAATGGGGGGAGCCTGCTTATCTGACCGACGAGACCGGCAGCGGCAGCACGATCCGGCTCGGGCGCATTAAAGAGTCCGAGCACGCCGCCATCTTGTTCAACTGCAAGACGACGCTGATCGATACGTTCCGCGAGCGCTTTGCCGATCAGTTCGAGTATCGGCAAACCAGGGCTTTGCTGTTGCCGGTGTCGGGCGCGCTGCTGAAGCGGCCGCTATCCGTCTGCCTGTCGCTGGCGTTGACGTATCATCTGGATCGCCGGGCCAGGAAAGCCAGATAGAAACCGCGGACTTGTAGTCCGGATGGACTCAACGGTCGGCGCGAAGCGGCGCCCGATGACAAGCTCCGCGAAATCCGGGATCTCGCAGCGAGCGTTGCATTCCCGGATTGCGCTGGGGGCAACGCGGTTGCTGCTGGCACGCAGCCTCAATCCGCAGGATTGTCGGTCTCCGTCTCAATTGCCGCGCCTGCGTTGGGAGTCTCGTCGGGCCTGCGCCCGCTTGTTGGCCTGCGAGACTCTTCCGATTGTTTCCGGTGGAAGTTTCTTGATCCGGTGACGGCTTGGGATGGACCGCATGCCGTCATGCGAAGTTGGAGTTGTCTGCGGTCGAGAAAACTGACGTGCCCGACGGAGTGCCAACGCCCGTCTCGCCGCTTCCCCGAGTTCCCGTCGTGCTTCAAACTTTCGGATGCGCCTCAGCTCGTTCTTAACGCGCTTAGTGGCAGCAGCGAAAACCGATTGGCGCCGATTTGCGTGCTCTGTCGTTCCGGAGAAACTCTTGCCGCGGGGGTCGGCCGTTCCCTTTGTTTCGCGGCGTCGATGCCGCGACAATGTACGCTCCCTGTCACGCAGATCCCGAAGGCGGGCGCGAAGGCCCTCAAGTCCTTCGCGCTCCATCTCTCCAACCATTGGATGGTGCGTATTCAATATGACTTCGCGCTCGTCGGGGTTCAGAAGGCTGAGCTCAGACCTGCATGGAACTGACATCGCACGCTCCTACTTCGCTGTAGCGACATTTCCTCGAGACCTGCAGCAAGCTCGTACTCAATAGTCGCCGCCGGGCTCATGGCAGCCGCTGCCTTCGTATTTTGGATCCGAGCTCGTGTATAGAATCCGCGTCACGCGGCCACTTCGGAAACGCGGGAAACACCGGCACAAGGCAAGCGCGAAGGCCACAATGCGCGTTTGGAATGCGCAGCGATACCGGGTGATTACCCGTTGGAAGTGGAGGAATCCTCCTTAGTGCAGATGTGCACCAAGATTTTGAAAATCCGAACTGTGTGAGGGGAAAGATCTCAGCGCAGCGAGGCGGTGCGGACCACGAATGATGTCGTCTCGAGTTTCGCGGTCGCACTGCCCGTAAAGCTGTCGCAGGACAGGCCTTGCATCGGATCGTCGGCAAAACCCATGGCGATCACGGCCTGCGGCTTGACGAAGTAGGCGCGCATTGCGGCCATGTCGAGCTCGCCCATCAGCGTGACCGACATCGCACGGCTGGCGCTCGGCGACAGCATCACGATCTTGAGCCAGATGCTTTCGCCCTTGGCGGCGGAGAGCCGGGTCGCGGTCGCGACCATGCCATCGATGCGCTTGCCGACAACCGTGTTGATCTCGGTCGCGGGCGCTAGGTTGCGCGCCGCGGAGGCGGGACGGGCGGAGCGCGGGATCGGTGCGGAGGCGGCGACGACGTTGGCGCGGTCGACCGGCGCCGCGGACGCCGGCGCATAGGCCAGCGCCTGATAGGCGGCGTTGGAGACGCTCGCGGTCGGCTGCGGATCGGTGGCAGCTGCAAGTGCCTGGCGGGCTTTCAGCGCAGCCACTTGGGCCGGCGTTGCCTGTTGCGGCGTGGCCGGGGCGTCCCAGAAGCCGCGGGCGTTGATGATGTCGGCCGGGGTCTCGAGCTTTGCGTCGGCAGATTTGCCGGTGGCCGGCTTTTCAACCACGGGCGCGGGCTTCGGCTTGGGCGGCGCCAGGAGCTGCGCATCGGCCGAAGCGAGCTGGAACGTCGCTGCGATCGACGGCTTGGCGCGCGGCGTCGGCACCGGATCGGCCGGCTTGACTGCGGAGGCGACCACGGTCGGCGCGGCGGGCTTCGCGGCCGGGGCGGGCGCGCCCTCGTCATCCTCGTCGCTGCTCGTGGCGGCCGGGGCCGGCTTGCCCTTGAACAATGCGACAAAGAAATTCGGCTTGCTGCCGCCGGCGTCGTCGCCGCTTCCGCGGCGCTCGATGTCGGCCTTGGCGAGCTCATAACCCTTCAGCGGCGTGCCGTCGGTCGGCACATGGACGGTGCGGCCGTCCGGGAAGACGCGGGCGAGCTGGTCATGCGTCATGCGCGGCCAGTGCCGGATGCTGCCGGTGTCCAGATGCACGAAGGGCGAACCGGAGGTCGGATAGAAGCCGACGCCGCCGCGCTGGAGGCGCAGGCCGGCAAAGCGGATCTGCTCCAGCGGCACGCCCGGAATGTGGAAGTCCATCGCATGTCCCAGCATGTGCTGGCTGAAGCGCGCCACCCCGGAGGAGCGGCGGCGGAGCATGGCGTTGGTGGCGGGCGAGCGGTAGGAGGAGATGATCTGGATCGGCTGCTTGGCATCGACGTCGCGATACACTTCCCAGAGGATGTCGAAGAGGTGACGGTCCATGACCGTCTCGTCCTGGGTCCGCCAGTCGCGCAGGAAATGGTTGAGCTGCTTCAGCGCCGCTTCGTCGTAACGCCCGTCGCGCTTGAAGGTGACGGTAAGGTCTTCGCCGGAATGGGTGTGGTGGAAGGAGAGCGTCTTGGTCTCGTTCAGCGCGGCCGCATTGTGAACTGAACCTGCGGCAGCAAGCAGCAATACGGCAGCGAGGCCGATCCGAGAGCCGGCCTTCACTCCCGCATGGGACAACGACAGCGCAGCGAATTGGCGTGCGATACCAGTCAGCACGTTAGAGCCCACCCAGTCGACCAGCGTTCAAAATGGACTCTCCCGCTAACCCCGTTAGCACGCGAAAGAGGGTGAACGCTTTCTTAAAGCGAGAAGGTTAACTTGAGGTTGACCTTCCTGCCCCCAAACCAAGTCAGACTACAATCCTAACCGGGTGAGTGTGGCAAAAAAACGCCCGCTGCCTGAGGTCGGGTGGAGAATGGTTAACGTTAAGCGATCCCATCCAGAGAATGAGGTCGCTGATTTTGTTGCAGAATTTCAGGAGTTAGGCCCCAGTCTGGGCCGGTCTCAGCGGGTGAATACCCGCTGCTGCTGCGGTCGGCGACCGACCGGAGCCGGCGGCGGAGTCGGAGCTCCGAACAGCCGCTCGAAGAAATTCAGGCCGGACGAGCCGCCATTGTTGGCCGCCAACACGCCGTTCGGCAGCGTCGTTGCCGGGCGTGAATAGCTCGGCTGGGAATGCGCGACGACGTTCTCGAGATCCTTGCCGCGGCCGTTCTTCAGGATGTTGATCATGGTCGCGTCGCGGCCATAGACGTCCTTGCGGAATTGCAGCTTGCCGCCATCGTCCACGAATGCGGTCTGGTAGGTGATGTTGACCGGGATCGGGGTCGGGAATTTCAAGTCGACTTCGCCCTTGCCGTACATGCTGCGCACGCGCTCCGGCGTGTACTTCTCGTTCGGCAGCGCGATGTTGAGCAGGATGGAGGCGTACTGATCCGGGTTCTGCACGCGCATGCAGCCATGGCTGAAGGCACGCTCGTCCCTGGTGAACAGGTTCTTGTCCGGCGTGTCGTGCTGATAAACAAGGAACTTGTTCGGGAAGTTGAAGCGGATGCGGCCGAGCGCGTTGGCTTCACCCGGCGGCTGCGAGATGTGCACCGAGCCGTCGCGGTTCTGTTCGAGCTTGAGACCCATGCGCTGGAGCACGGTCGGGTCCTGCTGAAGCGCCGGCAAATATTCGTTGTAGACGATCGACGGCGGCACGTTCCAGGTCGGATTGACCGTGATGTACTTCATCGTCTCGGTGAGCAGCGGGGTCGCATGCGTGCCCGGCTTGCCGGTGACGACGCGGGTGGTCCAGACCTGCTGTCCGCGCTGCATCACCTTCAGCGTGTAGTCGGGGATGTTGAGGATGACATAGGCGTCGCCCAGCGCGGGAACGCCGAGGTCGCGCGGCAGCCAGCGCCAGCGCTCCATATTCACCAGCACCACGTCGATCTGCTTGTCGCGCTTCGGCGTGTTGATCGCCTTGACCGTCTTGTCATCGAGGATGCCAGTCGCCTTGATCTCGGCGCCGTTCTGGAATTTGCGCACGGCTTCGGCGACCGCAGCGTCATAGCGGGTGTCGCTGGCGTTCTCGGCGAGGCCGAGCTTGGCGCGCAGCTGCGGCACGCGCGGATCTTCAACGACGATTTCAGCCCGCTTCTTGCCGGCCGGGGTGTACTTCAGCGCCGGACCGTCGGCGATCTCGATCACCGGGCCGTTGCCCTGGCCGCGGAGCTCCGCGAGCTTCGCCTTCAGCTCCTTGTAGAGCTTCTGCGGCGGGTTATAGCTGTCGAGGGCTGCGGAGGCATCGGTCGCGCTCGTGACCTTGGCGAGCACGTCGCTCGGATCGGTCGGGTGCTCCGGATAGAGGATGTCGCCGCTGACCTGCGACCAGTGCATGCGGCCGCTCTGGGCCTGGCGCGCATAGTCGAACATGCTGGCGGTGAGCTTGAGCTCGGCATCGGCGAGTGCATCGGGCGTCGTGGCGGCGGCAAAATCCGGCAGCTGGTAATCGGCGGGATTGAGACCGTCGGACGCCGCATCCTTCAGCCGTGCGATCACGCCCTTGGCTGCAGGGGTCAGGCTGCCGCCCAGGGTCCAGACCGGCGCGAAGTCGCGTGCACCGTAAAACTTCTCGATCGCCGCGCGCTCGTTCTTGCGGTCAAAATGGCGCGAGGTCTTAGCGCCGATGATGTCCTTGAGCTTGTCGGCGACCGGCTGATCGGCGGCGGGAACGTTGCTCGCGGCCTTCACCGGCTCTGAGGCCGGGGTTGCTGCGACCGCAGGTGCCGAGGGAGCGGTCGGCGTTGCGGTTGCGGTGTCGGCCTTGACGGGTTCAGTCTTCGCGGGTTCAGACTTCGCGGGTTCAGACTTGGCCGTCTCGCTCTTCGGCGCCTCTGGCGGGGGCGTGGCGGCGACATCGGAAGGCTTGCTCTCAACCTTGTCCTTGTCGGGGGCCGGTGCAGCTTCGGCCTTCACGGCCTCCTTGGCCGGTTCCTGAATAGCGGCGGTGGTGTCGAGCTTGATGTCGGATGCGGTCGGGGGCGGGACGTTTGCGGGTTCGGGGCGCGGGATCGCAGCTTCGATCGCAAGCTCGGCAGCGCTGCTGCGCGCCTGATCCTGCGCCAAGGCTGAGCTGGCCGATACCGTGAGGAAGGTCGCAGCGACCGTCATCAAGACACGGTCAAAGCCTGCACGGTGGTTCAAACAGTCACGCATTGTGTCGCACCCCTCGGGTGAGCTGTCCCTCGTGGAACAGCTTTGTTATCGCCTAATGAGCTTCGGCTAAACCGCGCCGGCCTCTCGAAAGTTGCACGCCTGCACGCAACGATTCTTACGCAGACGATATACAGGCCCCGATTTCGCAGCCAGCGCTACCCGGGACAACTCACGACAAACTGACTTCAAGGAAGCCTTTTGGCAACGGATTGTGCGCTTCTGCCACGCGCTTTTCCCTGTGTCTGTCACTTCCAAGTCACGGTTCACCGTGCAGTCGAATTCCATCGTCATGCGAACGGCTTACAGTCGTCTCGCGCCGCCCGCACGAACCCCCGTTCGCGTCAGGCTCAGTGCGTCTCCTCACCGCTTTTGCCGCCATGGCCGGGAACCCCGGCTTCGTCGAGTTTGCGGTAGAGGGTGGACCGGCCGATTTTGAGGCGGCGGGCGACCTCGGACATCTGTCCGCGGTAATGGGAGATCGCGAAGCGGATGATCTCGTTCTCGATGTCCTCCAGCGGTCGGACCTCGCCGGTCGCGGTCAGCATGGAGAGGGCACCCGCCAGGGGCAGCGGCGCGATCGGTATTTCATTACCCGACACGAGGGAGGGGGCCGCCATCGGCTCCAGCATCAGCGGCGCGGTCGGAATGTCTGTTCCCGGATGCGGCTGCGAGGCGAGCAGGGGGAAGTCGTCAAGGCCAAGCTGGTCGCCCTCGCTCATCACCACGGCGCGGTAGACCGCGTTTTCGAGCTGGCGGATGTTGCCGGGCCAATCGAGCTGGGCGAGGTGCGCAACGGCCTCGCCGCTGATGCCGGTGATGGAGCGGTTTTCCTCGGCGGCAAAGCGCGCCAGGAAATGCCTGAGCAGATGCGGGATGTCCTCGCGCCGGGAGCGCAGCGAGGGGATCGTCAGCGGCAGGACGTGAAGGCGATAGAACAAATCTTCCCGGAAGTGTCCCTGCTTGACCCGCTCCAGCAGCCTGCGGTTGGTCGCCGAGATGATGCGGACGTCGACCTTCACGGGTTTGCGGCCGCCGACCGCCTCGACCGCGCCTTCCTGCAGCGCGCGGAGCAGCTTGACCTGCGCGGTCAGCGGCAGCTCGCTGACCTCGTCCAGGAACAGCGTGCCGCCATGGGCTTCGACGAACTTGCCGGTGTGGCGTTCGGTGGCGCCGGTGAAGGCACCCTTCTCGTGACCGAACAGGATGGACTCAACGAGGTTGTCGGGGATCGCGCCGCAATTGACTGCGACGAACGGTTTTGCCTTGCGCTCGCCGCTGCCATGGATGGCGCGCGCGAACATCTCCTTGCCGACGCCGGACTCGCCTTCGATCAGCACGGGGATCGAGGAGTTTGTTGCTTTCTGCGCTGCGCGCATCACGTCCGCCATCGCCTCGGCGCGGGTGATGATGTCGGAGAAGGTCAGCCGGCCCTCGCGGCTGTGACGGATGCGCTGCAATTCGCCCTTGAGCGCGGACGAATTGAGCGCGTTGCGAAGAGAGACCTGGAGCCGCTCCAGGCCGACCGGCTTGACCACGAAATCGGCCGCGCCCGCGCGCATTGCCGAGATCACGTTGTCGATGCCGCCATGGGCGGTCTGCACGATAACGGGGATGCTGAGGCCCGCTTCGCGGATTTTCGCCAGCACGCCCATGCCGTCGAGGCCGGGCATTACGAGATCGAGGATGACGCCGTCGATAACGGGCGCATCGGGGGCGGTGAGGACGGCGATCGCGGCGTCGCCGGAATCCACGACGATCGTCTCATAGCCGCATTTCTGCACCATGTTTTCGACCAGCCGGCGGGCTACAGCGTCGTCGTCGGCGATCAAAATACTGGCAGCCATGGTGTTCCCCGCACGCTACTACTATCTGTCTCGAATCGGGGCACTCTGGCCGAAGCCGATTAACGCACTCTTAAACCTTGATGCCCCCGCCCGCTGTCGCGATTGTTGAACACAGGTTTCCCACACAATGAATTCGCGCTCCAAGTTTGCAGTTAAGAAGTCCGCCGCTAGCAAGCCCGCTCTCCGCAAGCCGAACACCAGGAAATCAGCAGCCAAGGTCAAGTCCTCCAAGCCGTCGCTTGCCAAGCCCTCGCTCGCCAAGTCTTCACCCGCCAAGCCTGCGAGCAAGACCGGCAAGCTTCCGGAGTGGAACCTCGCCGATCTCTATACCGGGATCGATGCGCCGGAAGTGGCGCGCGATCTCGCAAAGATGGATGCCGATTGCGTCGCGTTCGAGACGGACTACAAGGGCAAGCTCGCAACAGGAACAGCAAAGGAAGATGGCGGAAAATGGCTCACTGAAGCCGTGCGACGCTATGAGGCGATCGACGACCTCGCCGGCCGTCTCGGCTCCTACGCCGGTCTCGTCCATGCCGGCGACAGCGTGGACCCTGCGATTTCAAAGTTTTACGGCGACGTTTCCGAGCGGCTGACAGCTGCATCGACGCATTTGCTGTTCTTCGCGCTCGAGCTCAATCGTGTCGATGACGATATATTGAACCGCGCGATGCAGGCCGCCGAGCTCGCGCACTACCGTCCCTGGATCGAGGATCTGCGCAAGGAGAAGCCGTACCAGCTTGACGACAAGCTCGAGCAGCTCTTTCTGGAGAAGTCGCAGACCGGCTATTCCGCCTTCAACCGGCTGTTCGACCAGACCATCTCGGGCCTGCGTTTCAAGGTCGGGATCAAGGAGCTCGCAATCGAGCCGACGCTCAATCTGCTGCAGGACCGCGACGGCGCCAAGCGCAAGACCGCGGCCGAGGCGCTCGCAAAGACCTTCAAGGCCAATGAGCGCATCTTTGCGCTGATCACCAACACGCTGGCTAAGGACAAGGACATCTCCGACAGCTGGCGCGGCTTCAAGGACGTCGCGGATTCCCGCCATTTGAACAACCGCGTCGAACGCGAGGTGGTGGATGCGCTGGTCGCCTCGGTGCGCGCGGCCTATCCAAAATTGTCGCATCGCTATTACGCGCTGAAGGCACGCTGGTTCGGCAAGAAGCGCCTGGCTTCCTGGGACCGCAATGCGCCGCTGCCTTTCGCGGCGACCGGCGTCATCGGCTGGCCCGACGCGCGGAACATGGTGCTGACGGCCTATCGTGGCTTCTCGCCTGAAATGGCTGATATCGCCGAGCGCTTCTTCACCGATCGCTGGATCGACGCGCCGGTACGCCCGGGCAAGGCACCGGGCGCGTTCTCGCATCCGACCACGCCGTCGGCGCACCCTTACGTACTGATGAACTACCAGGGCAAGCCGCGCGACGTGATGACGCTCGCCCATGAGCTCGGCCACGGCGTGCATCAGGTGCTGGCAGCCAGGAACGGCGCGCTGATGGCGCCGACGCCGCTGACGCTGGCGGAGACCGCAAGCGTGTTCGGCGAGATGCTGACCTTCCGGCGGCTGCTGGCGCAGACCAAGAACCCAAAGCAGCGCCAGGCGCTGCTCGCTGGCAAGGTCGAGGACATGATCAACACCGTGGTGCGGCAGATCGCGTTCTATTCGTTCGAGCGCGCGGTCCACACCGAGCGCAAGAACGGCGAGCTCACCGCGACGCGGCTCGGCGAGATCTGGCTGTCGGTGCAAGGCGAGAGCCTGGGGCCGGCAATCGAGATCAAGGCGGGCTACGAGAACTACTGGATGTACATCCCGCACTTCATCCATTCGCCGTTCTACGTCTACGCCTACGCGTTCGGCGATTGCCTCGTGAACTCGCTCTACGCCGTCTACGAGAACGCCGCCGAGGGCTTTGCCGAGCGCTATCTCGACATGCTCGCCGCCGGCGGCACCAAGCATTATTCCGAGCTGCTACGGCCGTTCGGGCTCGATGCCAAGGACCCGAAGTTCTGGGACGGCGGCCTCTCGGTCATCGCCGGCATGATCGACGAGCTGGAAGCAATGGGCTGAGGCGTAAGGAGCCTCTAGGGTCGATGTAAAACATTTGTTGAACCGCGACCCGTACTGCGTTATACAATTGTATAACGCAGTACGGTGGGACGACCATGAAGATCGAGATCAAGAAGATCGGTAATTCAGATGGACTGCTGCTTCCGCGCGAGCTGATGCAGCGACTTGACCTCAAGCGCGGACAGCAACTGCACATCGTGGAATTGCCGGGCGGTGGTTTCCAACTGCTGCCCTATGATCCCGATTTCGGGCGGACGATGGAAATCGCCGACGACCTCATGGACAAGTACCGGGACACCCTTGCCGCACTAGCAAAGTAGGGGGGTCAAATGAGCGAGCCCGAAGAGCCGCTCTGGATCACCTACGAGCAGGCTGTCGCAATTCACGGCCGGCAACTCCGCCGCTTCGGCGGCGCGCCGGGATTGCGCGATGAAGGTATGCTGCGATCGGCACTCGATCGGCCGATCAACAAGTGGCGCTACGAACAGGCGTCGCTCGATGAACTCGCTGCGGCCTATGCATTCGGTCTCGCGAAAAATCACGCATTTGTCGACGGAAACAAGCGCATCGCGTTCCTGGCGATGATGGTCTTTCTTCACAAGAACGGAGTGACCTTCAGTCCCGATCCCGCGGAAGCGACAACCATCATCCTTGCGCTCGCCGCCGGTGAAGTCAGCCAGCAGAGCCTCGTCCGCTGGATCCGCGATAATCTGGATTCCAAATGACCTGATTTGCCGGAAAACCGCGCCTGCCTGCCGTTGCCCTGCCCGAAAGTTTGCGGTATCCCAACGATGAATTCGACTTTCGACTGGGGACAATTGATGGCTGATCATAGCGAAGTGGCGTACAGCACCGCCGACGGCAACGACTACGTTGCCCACGAGCAGACCTACGAGGGCTTCATCAAGCTGGTGAAGTACGGCACGATCTCGGTCGCGCTCATCGTGATCCTGATGGCGATCTTCCTGACCTGACTATCGCCGGCTGCATCCGCCAGCGCCGGCGGCTGCTCATAAAATTTGCACACAATCCGGTTCCAAAACCGGTATCCAACGTTGCGGGAGTAACGCTAAGTTCGCGTGCGCGCTTTTCCCGCGTCGCCGGAGGGCCTATGAAGATCGCCGTTGCCAAGGAAATCGATCCGTCGGAGCCGCGCGTTGCCGCTTCGCCGGATACGGTGAAGAAGTTCAAGGCGTTGGGTGCCGAGATCGCCGTTGAGCCGGGCGCCGGCCTCAAGTCGGGCCTGCCGGATTCCGAATTCACCGCCGTGGGGGCCATCGTCAGCGCCGACGCGCTGAAGGACGCCGACATCATCATTAAGGTGAGGCGCCCTGAAGCCTCCGAGTTGGCGCAGTACAAGCGCGGCGCGCTCGTCATCGCCATCATGGACCCCTACGGCAATGAGGCCGCGCTGAAGACGATCGCCGATGCCGGCGTCTCTGCCTTCGCGATGGAATTGATGCCGCGCATCACGCGCGCGCAGGTAATGGACGTGTTGTCCTCGCAGGCTAATCTTGCCGGCTACCGTGCCGTGATCGAGGGCGCCGAAGCCTTCGGCCGCGCCTTCCCGATGATGATGACCGCGGCCGGCACCGTGCCTGCCGCCAAGGTGTTCGTGATGGGCGTCGGCGTCGCCGGCCTCCAGGCGATCGCGACCGCGCGCCGGCTCGGCGCCATCGTCACCGCGACCGACGTGCGGCCGGCGACCAAGGAGCAGGTGGAATCGCTCGGCGCGAAATTCCTCGCCGTCGAGGACGAGGAATTCAAGAACGCGCAGACCGCCGGCGGCTACGCCAAGGAAATGTCGAAAGAGTATCAGGCCAAGCAGGCCGCGCTGACCGCCGAGCACATCAAGAAGCAGGACATCGTGATCACGACGGCACTGATTCCGGGCCGGCCGGCGCCGAAGCTGGTCACGGCCGACATGGTCAAGTCGATGAAGCCGGGTTCGGTGCTGGTCGATCTCGCCGTCGAGCGCGGCGGCAATGTCGAGGGTGCAAGGCCGGGCGAAGTCGCCGACGTCGATGGCATCAAGATCGTCGGCTACACCAATGTCGCCGGCCGCGTCGCGGCGTCGGCCTCCAGCCTCTACGCGCGCAATTTGTTCAATTTCATCGAAACGATGTTCGACAAGACCAACAAGGCGCTGGCCGTGAATTGGGACGACGAACTCGTGAAGGCGACCGCGCTGACCAGGGACGGCGCCGTGATTCATCCGAATTTCCAGCCGAAAGCGTAAGGAGAGCCGCCATGGAGCATGTTGCACAGGTCGTTGACCCCTTCGTCTTCCGGCTGTCGATTTTCGTTCTCGCCGTCTTTGTCGGCTATTTCGTGGTGTGGTCGGTGACCCCGGCGCTGCATACGCCGCTGATGAGCGTGACCAACGCGATCTCCTCGGTGATCGTGGTCGGCGCGCTGCTGGCGGTCGGCGTCGGCATGATCTCGAGCGGCTCCGGCTGGGCGCGCGGCTTCGGTTTCGTCGCGCTCATCTTTGCCTGCGTGAACATCTTTGGCGGCTTCCTTGTCACCCAGCGCATGCTGGGGATGTACAAGAAGAAGTCGAAGTAAGCGGCCACCTCGGGCTGAAGGGATCAATGGGGACCTGAGATGAACGCCAATCTCTCTGCATTCTTGTATCTCGTGGCGGGGGTGCTGTTCATCCTGTCGCTGCGCGGGCTGTCGAGCCCGGCGTCGTCGCGCCAGGGCAATCTGTTCGGCATGATCGGCATGGGGATCGCGGTCGCAACCACGCTCGCCAGCCATCCGCCGGCGGACGGCGTCGCCTGGATCCTCGTGATATCAGGTATCGCCCTTGGCGGCGCGATCGGCGCGGTGATCGCCCGCCGCGTGCCGATGACCTCGATGCCGGAACTGGTCGCCGCCTTCCACTCTCTGGTCGGCATGGCCGCGGTGCTCGTCGCTGCCGGCGCATTCTACGCGCCCGAAGCCTTCGACATCGGCACCCCCGGCAACATCCATCCACAGAGCCTGGTCGAGATGTCGCTCGGCGTCGCCATCGGCGCGCTGACCTTCACCGGTTCGGTGATCGCGTTCCTGAAGCTGTCCGCGCGGATGAGCGGTGCGCCGATCATCCTGCCGTTCCGCCACATCATCAACATCGCGCTCGCGATCGCGCTCGTCGTCTTCGTCGTCGGCCTGGTGATGTCGGGCAGCGCGCTCGACTTCTGGCTGATCGTCATTATCGCGCTGGCGCTCGGTGTGCTCATGATCATCCCGATCGGCGGCGCCGACATGCCGGTCGTGATCTCGATGCTGAACTCCTACTCCGGCTGGGCGGCTGCCGGCATCGGCTTCACTCTCGGCAATTCCGCACTGATCATCACCGGCGCGCTGGTCGGATCGTCGGGCGCGATCCTGTCCTACATCATGTGCCACGCGATGAACCGGTCCTTCATCTCGGTCATCCTCGGCGGCTTCGGCGGCGAGACCGCTGCGGCCGGCGGTGGCGGCGGCGGCGAGCAGAAGCCGGTCAAGCTCGGCTCGGCCGACGACGCGGCCTTCATCATGAAGAACGCTCAGAAGGTCATCATCGTGCCCGGCTACGGCATGGCGGTGGCGCAGGCCCAGCATGCGCTGCGCGAAATGGGCGACATCCTGAAGAAGGAAGGCGTCGAGGTGAAATACGCCATTCACCCGGTCGCCGGCCGCATGCCCGGCCACATGAACGTGCTGCTTGCCGAAGCCAACGTGCCCTATGACGAGGTGTTCGAGCTCGAGGACATCAACTCCGAGTTCGCGCAGGCCGACATCGCCTTCGTGATCGGCGCCAACGACGTTACCAATCCGGCCGCCGAAGACGACAAGACCTCGCCAATCTACGGCATGCCGGTGCTCCAGGTCTGGAAGGCCGGCACCGTGATGTTCATCAAGCGCTCGCTTGCTTCGGGCTATGCCGGCATCGACAATCCGCTGTTCTACCGGGACAACACCATGATGCTGCTCGGCGACGCCAAGAAGGTCACCGAAAGCATCGTCAAGTCGATGTAGCGCGGAAGGAAACGGGCCGTGGCCAAGCGACGCGCGGGCAGCGCGTCGCTTGGCACGCCGCTCACAAGGCGACGTTGTGGTTGCCGCGACGTTCCGGCGAGCCTCCAGCCCGATGTCATGAAATTGCTGCGGAGCTGTCGCAAAGTCCTGAACGGGGACGGGGCCGCGTCATCATGACCATCGTCAAGTGGATCGCCATCCTGTTCGCGGCCGTTTATCTCGGCTGTGTCCTCGTGCTGTATGTCAGGCAGCGCGAGATGCTGTTTCCGATCCCGCCCGTCGGTCGCACCGCGCCGGATGCCGCAGGCTTGCCCGAGGCTGAAGAGCACGTCCTGACCACCTCCGATGGCGAGAAGGTCATCGTCTGGCACGTGCCGGCGAGGCCCGGCCGCCCCGTGATCCTGTATTTCCCGGGCAACGGCGATTATCTCGCCGGTCGCGTCAGCCGCTTCAAGGCCATGACGGCGGACGGCACCGGTCTCGTCGCGCTGTCCTATCGCGGCTATGCCGGCTCGAGCGGTGCGCCGAGCGAGGAGGGCCTGCTGCAGGATGCAGCGGCCGCCTACGCCTTCACCACTGCACGCTATGCGGCGGAACGAATCGTCGGCTGGGGCTTTTCGCTCGGGACCGGCGTGGCGGTCGTGATCGCCTCGCAGCATCGGGTTGGAAAACTCATCCTGGAAGCTCCCTATACGTCGACGGTCGACATTGCTGCTTCATCATTCTGGTTCGTTCCGGTGCGCCTGCTGATGCGAGATCCATTTCATTCCGATGAGCGCATCCCGCGCGTCACTGTGCCGCTATTGGTGATGCATGGCACCAATGACCTTGCCATTTCGATCGTGTTCGGAGAGCGTCTGTTCGCGCTCGCGCATGAACCGAAGCAGTTCGTTCGCTTTGCGGGCGGCGGACACGATAATCTCGATGCTTTCGGTGCGATCGAAACGGCGAGGCGCTTCATTGCTTCCTAGACGGCTTGTTGTTCGATGCGGGAGCGGGTTCATCGCCGCGATCCTGGTCGTGTTGTTGCCGCAGCACGCATGGGCGGCGACCGGGCTCGACGGCGCGGCGATGCGCTGGCCCTATGCGCTGCCCTTTTGCGGCCTCCTGCTGTCGATCGCGCTCGGCCCGCTGCTGTTTGCACGGTTTTGGCACCATCATTACGGCAAGATCGCCGCGGCCTGGTCGCTGCTGGCACTCGCCTCGCTCGTCATCTTGGCCGGGAGCATGGCGGCGCTGGCGGCACTCGTCCACGCCATGCTCGCCGAATATCTCGGTTTCATCGTGCTGCTGTTCTCGCTCTATGTCGTGGCCGGGGGCGTTCTCGTCAGGGGCGACATCAAGGCGACGCCGGCGGCGAATGCCGGCATCCTCGCGCTCGGCACGCTGATGGCGAGCGTCGTCGGCACCACGGGGGCAGCCATGATCCTGATCCGGCCTTTGATCCGCGCCAACCGGCCGCGGCGCCACAACGTCCATGTCGTCATCTTTTTCATCATCCTGGTTGCCAATGTCGGCGGCGCGCTGAGCCCGCTCGGCGATCCCCCGCTGTTCGTCGGCTTCCTGCATGGCGTCGACTTCTTCTGGACCACGCGGACCATTTGGCTACAGACGGCGATCGTTGCCGGACTGCTGCTCGCGATCTTCGTTGCCATCGACGTCTGGCGCTTCCGCAGCGAACCCTTGCCCGGCAACGCCGGCGCCGCGAAGCCGGTCCGCATCCGCGGTCTCGTCAACCTGGTGCTGATCGCAGCCATCGTCGCGAGCCTGCTGGCCTCGGCAATGTGGAAGCCCGGCATTGCCTTCGACATTCTCGGAACCAGGCTGGAGCTGGAAGACATCGCCCGCAACGCGGCGCTGCTGGCGATAGCGGCCCTGTCGGTGTGGTTGACGCCGGACGAGCACAGGCAAGCCAACGGCTTCACTTGGGAGCCGATTCGCGAAGTCGCAAAACTGTTCGCCGGCATTTTTGTCGCGATCATCCCGGTCATCGCCATGCTCAATGCCGGCCATCACGGTGCCTTCGCCTGGCTGTTGTCGGCCGTGACGGCGCCGGACGGCACGCCGCGCGAGGTTGCCTATTTCTGGTTCACCGGCCTGATGTCGGCGTTCCTCGATAATGCGCCGACCTATCTGTTGTTCTTTGAACTCGCCGGCGGCGAGCCGCAGGTGCTGATGCATGAGCTGTCGGGCACGCTTGCGTCCATCTCCATGGGCGCGGTCTACATGGGCGCGCTCACCTATATCGGCAATGCGCCGAACTTCATGGTGAGCAGCATCGCCAGCGAGAACGGCATCGCGATGCCGAGCTTCTTCGGTTATTTCGTGCGTGCCAGCGCGGTGCTGATCCCGCTGTTCCTGCTGCTGACGCTGCTGCCGCTCGCGCCGATCCTGCACTTGCTTTGAATCTGCCGACCGATTTGCCACTGCTCGCCCAAGGTGCGATGAATATCGTCGCACCCTGGGCTTTTCGTTTGAGCATGATCCTTTCGGAAAGCCGCGATACATTTTTCCGGATCGTGCGCGAAGCAGTTGGAGCCGATAGATGAGCGCGCATAGTCCGATGCCCCGGTCGGCCTGGATCTTTCCGGCCCTGGCTGTGCTGTTGTATGCAGCCGTCAGCGCGACGGGCTATGTGTTCACGCTGTCGGTTGGCGGGCTCTTCTTCGCCATCGTGCTCCTCGTCATCCTGTTCGGCACCGTCTTTGCCGCGGTTCATCATGCCGAAGTGATCGCCGAACGGGTCGGCGAACCCTATGGCACGCTGGTGCTGACTCTCTCGGTGACCATCATCGAGGTGGCGCTGATCACCACGATCATGCTGGGCGACAAGCCTGCCCCCGAACTGGCGCGCGACACCGTGTTCGCCGTGGTCATGATCGTCTGCAATGGCCTTGTCGGGCTCTGCATCTTCATCGGCGGCCTGCGCTATCGTGAGCAGGGCTTTCAGCTCTCCGGCGCCAACGTCTATCTCAGCGTGCTGTTCGCGCTCGCGACCATCACCCTGATCATGCCGAACTACACGACCACCACGCCGGGCCCGGTCTATTCGGCGATTCAACTCGGCTTCGTCGACGTGGTTACGCTCGCGCTGTATGGGGTGTTTCTCTACACCCAGACCGTGCTGCACAAGGATTACTTCGTTCACGAACGGGAGGATGGCAGGATCGGCGAGGCGCATCTGTCGGGCCGGACCTTGGTGCTCAGCGTCGTGCTGCTGCTGATTGCGCTGCTGGCGGTCGTGCTGCTGTCCAAGAAATTCTCGCTGGTGGTCGACGCCGTTGCGGCCAGGATCGGTGCGCCGCCTGCCTTTGCCGGACTTCTGGTCGCGCTTTTGATCCTGCTGCCGGAAGGCGTCGCGGCCGTCTCGGCGGCCCGCAAGAACGACCTCCAGAAGAGCATCAACCTCGCGCTGGGCTCGTCGCTGGCCACCATCGGGCTGACCTTCCCGGCCGTCGGTGTCGCTACCTATGCGCTCGACAAGGAACTCAAGCTCGGTCTCAGCGCCCAGGGCAGCGTCCTTTTGCTCCTGACCTTCTTCCTGAGTATGCTGACCTTCGGTACGGGTAGGACCAATGTTCTGTTCGGGCTGGTCCATATGGTGGTATTTGCCGTCTACGTGTTCATGGTTTTCGTGCCCTGAACCGGTTTTCGGGATCATGCCCCAGGAGAGTTCCGATGCTTGCCGCCAAGTCCGAGGTTCAGGTCGACAATGAGCAGGTTCGGGTGACGGAGTGGCGGCTCGCTCCAAACAGCGCTACCGGGCATCACACCCACGGCATGGACTACGTCATTGTTCCCGTCGTCGCGGGGGAAATGACCATCGTGGCGCCCAATGGCGAGCGGTCCAAGGCGCAGCTTGCGGCTGGAAAATCCTACTTTCGCAAGGCGGGCGTCCAACACGACGTGCTTAACGAAACCGCAACCGAGATCGTGTTCCTTGAGATCGAGCTGAAGCCGTAAGTCCGGCGTACTTCTTTGCCATTGATCCGTCGCAGTTGATCCCTCACTATGCCTCAAAGTTCCCGCATCAGATCGCGCGGGGAGTGGCCGGAATGCTGAAATACGTCGCTAAAATCTCGATGGACATCTTCCCCTCGGTGCTCGCAACGATCATCGGGGCATACATCGTTAATCACTACATCAACGCCAAGCCGGCGGCGGATGCCCCTGCGGCCGTGATGGCGCCTGCCGAGGCCGGCAAGAACGGCAAGCCCGCCGATGTGGCCAACCTCCCGGCGCACGGCGTCAAAGCCAAGGGCATCTCCGAGAAGAGCGTGACGGACAAGCCGGCGGCCGAGAAGACTGCCGAGCAGCCGGGCGCTGAGCCCAAGACGACTGAGAAGACCACTGAGAAGGCGACTGCGGACGTAGCGCCGGCCGAGCCCGCCCCGCGCGGTAAGACGTCCGCGCGCGAGAAGGCGGTCGCCAAGTCCAACCCGGCTGTCACGGCACCCGCTCCCTCCGTCCCGGTGGTGGAGGCCAATTCGGCGCCGGCTGCTGCCGCTCCGGCTGCAACCGCCGATGCCAACGATCTTGTGCGCGCTGCGATCGAGCGCCTGCGCAAGTCGCCTGAGGGCAAAGCGATTGAGGCCAAGTCCTTCGAGACCAAGCCTTCCGAAACTAAATCTTCCGAGACCAAGTCTTCCGAAACCAAGTCGGTCGAGAGGACCCAGGAGCCTGCCGTGCGGGAAGCCGCCCGCACCCCGGAAGCCCCGCGTATTATCCCCATGGACCCGTCGATGGTACGGCCGTTGCCGCCCCCGATCACGGTCTCGACGACGCCCGCACCCGAGGCCTATGGCAATGGTGGCTCGTCGCAGGCGAGCCCGCCCTACACGGCCTCGGTCGGCAACGAGAACCCAAATCGGTTGACGCCGCCGGCTGATATTCCGGTCCCGATGATCGCGCCCCCGCTCGACCTGCGCGCCGATGCCGGCGCGTCCATGCCGCGGCCGAAGACCAATGTCGCCGACGACATGCTGTCGGGCGTCAAGTCCATGTTCCATTCCGTTCTACCGAAGAGCGACACCCCGGATTAAGACGGGGCCTGCGCTGCGCCATAATCGTCAGCCGCCGACGCGGGCGAGGCCGCTGCGGGCGGCGTCGTCGCGTGGACGAAGCGAGACCGCCTTGGTGTAGGACGCCGCCGCCTTGGTCCTGTCGCCCAGCCTTTCATAGGCTTGTCCGCGTGTGCTCCAGACCTGGGCATTGTGCGGATCGGCCTCGGAGGCCTCATCCAGATCGGCCGCAGCTTCCTTGACCTTGCCGAGGGCGAGATAGCTGATGGCGCGGCCGAGCAGCGGCTCGACCTTCTGCGGGTTGAGTCCGCTCGCGGAGCTGAAATCGGCGATCGCGAAGTCGTGCTGGTTTTTGCTTTGATAGATTAGGGCGCGGCCATAAAGCGCCTGCGCATTGTAGGGATCGAGCCCGACCGCGAGATTGAATTCATCGAGCGCGGCCGCCGTCTCGCCGGACTTTGCCAGAGCCTGGGCCTTTGCCGTATGGGCCTGGGCTTCGCTGACGTTGTTGGCGCTGACCACGTTCTCAGCCGTCGTGGCAGTCTTGGGCGCCTCCTGCGGCTTCTCCTTCTCCGGCATCAGCGATCCCAGATCGAAGGAGCAGCCGCAGAGTGCAATCCCCGTCAAGGCCAGCGCGAGCGGCTGCTGCCAGATCTGGCGGAACCGCGCCAAGCGGCGCTTGGGGAAAGGGGAGGCCATCTACGGTTCGCTCGCGCTGGTGCCGCATCGGTAGTGCCCCGTCCCAGAAAGGCACCGCTCACAAAACAATAACGCGGACCAGGGGCCCGCGTCATCGAAAACTGTAGTCTTTTCAGGTCTGGTAAATCAGCGCGGTCCGCGCGGACCAGCACTTGCACCAGCGCCAGCACCCGGGCCGCCACGACCGCCACGATCACCGCCGGGGCCAGCGCCGAACACCGGCTTCGGCTTCATCGGCAGCAGGCCTTCGCGCTGCAGCTTCTTGCGGGCCAGCTTGCGCGCGCGGCGCACGGCTTCGGCCTTTTCGCGGGCCTTCTTCTCGGAGGGCTTCTCGTAGTGACCGCGGAGCTTCATCTCGCGGAAAATACCCTCGCGCTGCATCTTCTTCTTCAGCGCCTTGAGGGCTTGATCGACATTGTTATCGCGGACGAGAACCTGCACGCGGCATCCTCTTCAGTGGATCGGATTTGAATTCTGGTAAGTCAAAGGGGATGGCGAAGACGCGCAAGCCCTTAACCTTGAGGGCGCGGATGTATCAGACAAAACTGGGGATGTCCACCGACCAACCGCGTTTTCGGGCCAAGTTCAGCCATCAAATGAGGCAAAATACCACTGTGCGGCCCTGATTTGGGAGATTTGACGCCAAGGGCGGGGCCGTTTCCGGAGCTTTGTTCCGGAATCCTTGAAAGCAGGGGACGACACATGGATACGAAAAAATACGCGGCCGAGGCTATCGGCACCTTTTGGCTCACATTCGCAGGTTGCGGGAGCGCGGTGATCGCAGCCGGCTTTCCGCAGGTTGGTATCGGTCTGGTCGGTGTTTCCCTCGCATTCGGGCTGAGCGTGGTCACCATGGCCTATGCGATCGGCCACATCTCCGGCTGCCATCTCAACCCGGCTGTCACGGTCGGTCTTGCTGCCGGCGGGCGTTTTCCGGCCGGACAGATCCTGCCCTATGTGATCGCGCAGGTGGCCGGCGCGATCGTGGCCGCGTGGCTCCTCTACGTCATCGCAAGTGGAGCTCCCGGCTTCGACGTCAGCAAAGGATTCGCGTCCAACGGTTACGACGCCCATTCGCCCGGCCAGTACAGCATGATCGTGTGCTTCCTCACCGAGGTGGTGATGACCATGATGTTCCTGTTCATCATCATGGGCGCCACCCATGGCCGTGCGCCCGTGGGCTTTGCGCCGCTGGCGATCGGGCTCGCGCTGGTGATGATCCATCTCGTCAGCATCCCCGTCACCAACACCTCGGTGAACCCGGCGCGCAGCACGGGTCCCGCATTGTTCGTCGGCGGCTGGGCGACCGCGCAGCTCTGGTTGTTCTGGGTTGCGCCACTGATCGGCGGCGCGCTGGGCGGGGTGATCTATCGCTGGCTCAGCGACGAGCCCACCGGCGTTGTCGCGGGCGCGAAGACGGCGTAATTGCAAAGCGGGATCGTGGCATGCGCCGCGGTCCCGTTACTTGCCGGTCGTGGGTCGCACTTCGGTGACGTGGCCCATCTTGCGGCCGGGGCGCGGCGCGCCCTTGCCGTAGATGTGCACGGTCGCGCCCGGCACGCTCAGCCACTTGTCGTAGTCTTTGATCTCGTCGCCGATCAGATTGGTCATGGTGACGACCTCGCCGTGGCGCACGGGCTTGCCGAGGGGCCAGCCGGCAATGGCGCGGATATGCTGCTCGAACTGCGAAATTGACGCACCGTCGAGCGTCCAGTGTCCGGAATTGTGCACGCGCGGAGCGATCTCGTTGACCAGCACCTTCGGTCCGGTGCCGTTGGCGAGCACGAACATCTCGACGGCGAGCACGCCGACATAATCGAGCGCGCTCGCGATCTTGCCGGCGATGCTGCGCGCTTCCTCGGCGAGCACGTCCGGGATCCGGGCGGGCGCACGGGAAATCTTCAGGATGTGATCGCGGTGCTCGTTTTCAGTGACGTCAAAACACTCGACCTGACCTGTGGCCGAACGGGCGGTGATCACGGAAATCTCGCGCTCGTACGGCACGAAGGCTTCCAGGATCGCTGATTTGGTGGCGAGACTGGTCCACACTTTCGCGATGTCGTCGCCCTCGCGGATGATGGCTTGGCCCTTGCCGTCATAGCCGAAGCGGCGGGTCTTCAGCACCGCCGGAAGGCCGATCCTGACGATCGCCTCGCGCAACGACGAGACCGAGGTGACGTCGGCATAGGCTGCGGTGCCGATGCCGAGCCGCGTCACGAAATCCTTCTCGGCGAGCCGGTCCTGGGTGGTCTCGAGGATCTTGCGGTTGGGCAGCACGGGGCGCCGCGCATCCAGCACCATCGCGGCCGCGGACGGCACGTTCTCGAATTCATAGGTGATGACATCGACGTCGTTGGCGAACAGCTCGAGCGCTTCGACGTCGGCATATTCGGCGCAGGTCGCGTTCAGGACGACGTCGAAGGCCGGCGAGTCCGGATCGGGCGAGAACACCTGGCAGCGCAGGCCGAGCCGGGCCGCCGCCATGGCCAGCATCCGCCCCAATTGTCCGCCGCCGAGGATGCCGATGGTGTCGCCGGGCTTCAGCTTCACCTGCTTTGCGTCAGTCACGCCTTGTCCTCCGGACGCTCGGCAACCGCCTCGGTCTGCGCCTTGCGCCAGGCGGCCAAGCGATCGGCCAAGGCCGGGTCGGACAAGGCCAGCACGGCAGCCGCCAGCAGCGCCGCATTGATGGCGCCGGCCTTGCCGATGGCGAGGGTCCCGACCGGGATGCCCGCAGGCATCTGGACGATCGAATAGAGCGAATCAATGCCCCTGAGCGTCCTGGATTCGACGGGAACGCCGAACACGGGCAGTTCCGTCAGCGCCGCCGCCATGCCGGGCAGGTGCGCAGCGCCACCCGCGCCGGCGATGATGACCTTGTAACCGGCCACCTTGGCGCCCTTGGCGAACGCAAACAGCCGGTCGGGGGTGCGGTGGGCCGAAACGATGCGGGTATCGGCGGCAACGCCGAGCGCTGCAAGCGTGTCGGCGGCATGCCGCATCGTGTCCCAGTCCGACTGGCTTCCCATGATAACGGCGATCGGCGCGGTCATGACGTCAATTGTGCTCGAAAAACAGAAAGATAGGCCAGATTAACGGTTCCGGCCGGCGGCTCGCAAGGCGGTGGCAAGGAGAAGCGAATGCACTATCCTGTCTTGGTGAATCCCCGCAAGCCTTCATTGAGCAGGATGCCCATGAAGAAACCAAAAACGGCGAGCGCTGCGAAGGCTAAAAAGGGCCTGAAGACCAGCGCCAGCCGCGCCAAAGCTGCCCCCAAAAGCCCGGCCAAGCGCCCGGCCAGGCGTTCGATCAAACCGTCGGGGCGCGAAGCGTCGGCCGATGACGGAGCTAAGACGGCCATCAAGACGGCCATCCGCAACCTCCGGAGCAAGCTCAAGGGGGCGCTGCGGCGGGTCGCGGAACTCGAAGCCGCCGCCGACACCGACTTCCTGCTCGAGATTCCGAACCGGCGCGGCTTCGAGCGCGAGCTCGCGCGCGCCGTCGCCTACATGAAGCGTTACCGCGCCAGCGGCGCGCTGATCGTGCTCGACGTCGATCGGTTGAAGCCGATCAACGATTCCTTCGGCCATGCCGCCGGCGACGAGGTGCTGAAGGCGATTGCCACAACGCTGGCGCGGCAGATCCGCGCCTCGGACGTGGTCGGCCGGCTCGGCGGCGACGAGTTCGCGCTGCTGCTCTGGAATCTCAGCGAGACCGACGCCAAGGCGAAGGCCGCGGCCTTCGAGGAGGCCATCGACGAATTGTCCTTTGTGTTCCACGGTCAGCACGTGAGCGCGGGCGCCTCTGCCGGCGTCGCCCTGCTTGGCATGCAGTCCGACGCCGCGCGCGCGCTGGAGGAGGCCGATGCCGCCATGTATGTGCGCAAGGCGCACCGGCGGCATGAACCGGGCATCAGGCTCGTCAGCAGCTGATTTCAGAGCGTGCCGAGGTCTTCCGGTACATTGCCGAAGCGGCGGAGCAGTTTGGCGTCACCGAATTCGCCGGTCATGGGATTGCCGCTGCGGCTGAACGCGACCGCGCCGATGTGGCCGGCGCTGTGCGACATAATTTCGGCGCGCCGTAACGCGGCCGCCGAGGTCTGGCATTCTTCGGCCGCACCTGCGACCGGCGATCCGTCGTCGTCGGTCAGGAACGGTAATGCTACGTAATAGGTGACATCGGACATGGTCGGCTCCGATAGCTGACAGCTCAGGCGGCGCTGCTCTTGCTCCGCATCGTGCTGCGTGAGGACTCCGGAATGCAGCCGGCGGAAATCGCCGCCCGCAATTCTTCGAGCTCGGCCTCCAGATATTCATTGGCCATGATCAGCGCCTTGATGGTGCTGCGCAGATTGCCGTCGCACATGGCGATCGCCTGATCGCAGGCTTGTTCATAATGGCTGTTGTCGAGAAGGGCGGTTGCCGTCATCTGCGTTTTCCTTGGCATTTTCCTGGGGCGCTCGGTGCCAAAATGTTCTTATTTTGTTCCTTTGGAGTCAAGCGGATTCACGTGCGGCGGGCCGCCGCAAAGCCATTCCCTGTGGATCAGGCGATGATGTCCGGCGTGATCTGATCTTCGATGAACGCGATACGGTCGCGCAACAACAGCTTGCGTTTCTTCAGCCGCTGTAACCGCAACAGGTCGGGGGCGGGCGATTGATGCAGTGCATCGATCGCCGCATCGAGATCTCGGTGTTCCTGGTGCAACCGGGCGAGCTCGGATTCGAGTTCGCGCTCGTCTTCATTGGTCATGTTTGCGGTGGCCGAAAAACCGATAGGCGTGAGAGAGATTAAGGCTGTGGATGCCCTGTGGAAATTATCGTCCTTGCGCGGCGTGATCGCAAGCGATCTGCGACCGTCGCTCGCCGATCTCCCGCGACATATTTCTGCGGCTTGCGACGGCGCTGCGCAAGCACGTTGATATCATGGATTTTTCCCGCGTGGTTCCCTTGCTCACGCTTCGTTACATATGAATTTTCAAAAATGACGTTGCGACGACGGATACCCATCGACAGAACGAATCGGTGATGTAGACTTCCTTGTCCGGATCGAATCCTAAAGGTTCAAACTACCGAGGAGGTTTCGAATGACAATTCAGGCACATCTCGTTGAATTGGAGCGGAAGCACAAAGTTCTCGAAAACGAACTGCACGAAGCTCTCGTGCACCTTTCAACAGACGACCTGCAAATTGTTGAGTTGAAGCGCCGGAAGTTGATGGTCAAGGACCAGATCGAGCGTCTCAGGCACGGCGACACGCTCCACTAGTAACCCCGTAATAGCGTAAAATTGATCGTACCCTTTCACGCAGGGGTGAGAGCCTGTGCGCTCATCCTTGCGGCAAGGTGCGCGCCGCGCAATCATTGCGCGAGACCGAGCCCTGCGAGTTCGGCGACGTGATCCGCGATCGCGAGCGATGACGTCAATCCGGGCGACTCGATGCCGAACAGATTGACCAGGCCTTCGACGCCGTGATCGCGCGGGCCCTGCATCAAGAAATCCTGCGTGGCCACCGCCGGCGGCACGATCTTCGGGCGGATGCCCGAATAGCTCGGCATGAGCGCGTCGTCAGGCAGCGTCGGCCAGTATTTGCGGATCGCCGGGTAGAAGCGCTCGGCGCGTGACGGGTCGACCTCGTAGTCGATCGTCTCGATCCATTCGACGTCAGGGCCGAAGCGTGCCTGCCCTGCCATGTCCAGCGTCAGGTGCACCCCTAGCCCGCCGGGCTCGGGCACCGGATAGATCAGGCGCGAGAACGGCGCCCTCGCATTGCAGCTGAAGTAGTTTCCCTTGGCGAGATAGGCCCGCGGAATCCGGTCCAGCGGCATGCCGTCGATGTTGCGCGCTACCGTGGTCGCCGAGAGCCCCGCGGCGTTGACGAGGAGGCTGCATTGCAGCGTCATCGGCGCTTCGCCGCCCGCTTCGATCTCGATGACGCCGGCGGTCGCCTTGGCGCGGATCAGCGGGGTGTGAAACGCGAAGGCCGCACCCGCGTCCTCGGCTTCACCGCGTAGCGAGAGCATGTAGGCGTGGCTGTCGATGATGCCGGTCGACGGGGACAGCAGCGCGGCATCGCAGGCAAGCGCCGGCTCCAGCGCGCATGCCGCCTCGCCCGTGAGCAGCTGCATGTCGAGCACGCCATTGGCTTCGGCATGCGCCTTGATCGATTGCAGCTTCTCGGTCTCTTTCGGATTGGTCGCGACGATCAGCTTGCCGCAATTTCTGTGCGGGATGCCGCGCTCGGAGCAGTAGCGGTAGAGCGCGTGCTTGCCGTCGACGCACATGCGCGCCATCCAGCTCCCGGCGCGGTAGTAGATGCCGGCATGGATCACCTCGCTGTTGCGCGAGGAGGTGATGGTGCCGATGGCCTCGGCTTCCTCGAGCACGATCACCTCGCGCCCGGCTTGCGCCAGCTTTCGAGCCACCGCGAGCCCGACCACGCCGGCTCCGATGACGACGCAGTCGACCCTATCCATGGCTGTGCAGGACGTCCGCTCGAAGCGAAGGAGGCCTCAGGCCTGGGGAGGACGGCGCGGGGGCGTTTTCCGTTAAGGAGGCATTTATCATGTCAGGGCAATTGCCGTATTTGGCGTCACATTTTTCCGTTGCACGTACAGGCGTTTACCCGATCCAAACCGGCGAGACCAGACAATCCGACGTTGAAATCGCGGGTGGCTGATGGCTGAGAAGAACTGGCACGTGGGCAGCACGCTTCCGATTGCGGTGCAGGCCGTCGTGTGCCTGGCCGCAGCGGTCGCGCCTGCGCGCGCCTTTGCCCTCTCCGACAGCTTCGCCCCGCCGAGCTATCTCGGCGAGCTCAATCCCAACGTGATCTGGGAAGCCTTGATCGCGGGTGTCGTCATCTGCTCGTTCCTCGCCGCGATCGTGCTGTGGATCCATTCCTCGCTGCGCCGGACCAGGCGTCTGCAGCTGCGGCGCAATGCCTTCATCTCCTCCGCCATGAACAATCTCAACCAGGGCGTGGTGATGACGGATGCGCAGCGGCGCGTCATCTTCTGCAACGACCGCTATCTCGAGATTTACGGCCTCGGCCGCTCAGAGCTCTGGTCGGGCATGACGGGACCCGACATCCTCGCCTTGCGGCGCAAGCGTGGCGTCCTCGGAGTCGCCTCCGACGACGAATTCTACGAAAAGGCGGCAAGCACCAACGGCTTGATCACCGAACTGCCGGACGGGCGGGCCATCCTGGTAAAATATTTCGTGCTGCCCAACGGCGGCTCGGTGGCGACGCATCTGGACGTTAGCGAGCAGCGTAGGCTGTCGCGGCAGCTCGCCTCCACCAAGCAGTTCCTGGAAACGGTGCTGGACAACGTGCCGGCCTGCGTGGCCGCGAAGAGCATCGAGGATGGCCGCTACATCTTCGCCAACAGCGCCTATGAGCGCTTCTGGGGATTTTCGCGGGACCAGGTTGTCGGCAAGAACGCGCGCGAGCTGTTCGGGCCGAATTCGGCGGCCAGCATCGAGGCGACCGATCGGGCGGCGCTCATCGCGCCCGCCGGCCAGTACCGCAACGAATTCGAGGTCGAGCGCGGCGCGACCCAGCGCATGGTGGCCTCGATCCGGATCGTGGTCCGCAACGAGAGCAACAAGCCTGAATTCCTGCTGGTGGTGTTCGAGGACATCACCGACCGCCGCTCGCTGTCGCAGGAGCTGGAGAGCACGAAGAAGTTTTTGGAACTCGTGGTCGACAACATCCCGGTGGCGCTGATCGTCGAGCAGGTCAAGGACGGCCGCTATCTGCTCGCCAACCGCAGCGCGGAGACGATCCTGAACCGCAGACGCGAGGACGCCACGGGCCTGACCGCGTCCGACATCTTCAATCCCAAGGAAGCCAAGCTGATCATCGCGCGCGACGAAGCCGCGATCAAGAAGCGCGGGATGATCACCGAAGAGCATCCGATCTCGACCAAGGACGGCCTGCGACTGTTCCTCACCCGTCGCGCCACCGTGCTGAGCGACGCCGGCGAGCCGCAATATCTGATCAAGACTCACGAGGACGTCACCGATCGCCGGCAGACCGAGTCGCGCATGGCGCACATGGCCTATCATGACGGCCTCACCGATTTGCCGAACCGTGCCGCTTTCTTGCAGGCGCTGACCCAGATGATCGAGGCCTGCGAAGGCACTGGCGAGGAGTTCGCGGTTCTGTGCGTCGACCTCGACGGTCTCAAGGAGGTCAACGACGTCTTCGGTCATGCGCACGGCGACAAGCTTCTGGTCGAGGTGGCCCAGCGGCTCCAGGACTCCGCGCGCGGCGGCGTGGTGGCGCGCCTGTCTGGCGACGAGTTCGGCCTGATCATCGATGGCAAACAACCTGAGGCAGGTCTCGCGCTGGCGCAGCAGATCGGTGATGCCGTCGCCAAGGAATTCCAGATCGACGGCCGCCCGGTCCGCGCCGGTGTCACCACGGGCATGTCGATCTTCCCGCACAACGGCGCCGACGGCGCCTCGCTGCTCGCCAATGCCGGCGCGGCGCTGTTCCGCGCCAAGCAGAAGTCGCGCGGCACGATCAGCCTCTTCCAGCCGGAGATGGACCAGCAGATCCGCGATCGCCGCGTGCTGCATCAGGACCTCTCGATGGCGATCAAGAACAGCGAGCTTTCGCTCGCCTTCCAGCCGCAGGGCGCCACGGGCCACAGCGTCGTCGAGAGCGAGATCATCGGCTTCGAGGCACTGGCGCGCTGGCAGCATCCGGTGCGCGGCCAGGTCTCCCCGGCCGAATTCATCCCGATCGCGGAGGAAAGCGGCCTGATCGTCGAGATGGGCGAGTGGATCCTGCGCGAGGCCTGCCGCGAGGCGGCGTCCTGGCCGAAGCCGCTCCAGGTCGCGGTCAATCTGTCTCCGGCGCAGTTCATGCACGGCGACGTGGTCGGGCTGGTCCATTCGATCCTGATCGAGACGGGTCTCGCACCCGGCCGGCTCGAGCTCGAAATCACCGAGGGCGTGCTGATCGAGGACTTTGATCGCGGACTTGCGCTGCTGCGGCGGCTCAAAGCGCTTGGCGTACGCATTTCGATGGACGATTTCGGCAGCGGTTATTCCTCGCTGAGCTATCTCCAGGCGTTCCCGTTCGACAAGATCAAGATCGATCGCGCCTTCATCATCAATCTCGGCCGCAACCCGCAATCGGCGGCGATCGTGCGCGCGGTGATCGATCTCGGCCATGGCCTGGAAATGTCGATCGTCGCCGAGGGCGTCGAGACGCTCGAACAGCTCGCCTTTCTCGCCGAGGAAGGATGTGACGGCGTGCAGGGCTATCTGCTCGGCAAGCCCCTGCCGATCGGGAAATATGCCGGCCTCGTCGGCCGCGCCGAAGTCATGGAGCTTGCGCTCAAGACCGGCTAGAGATGGCGAGCGTTTCGCTCCTTCTCGACGGCTTCATGGCGGATTACGACCTTGCGATCATCGGTGGCGGGCTGAACGGTGTCAGCCTCGCGCGCGATGCCGCCGGCCGCGGCCTGCGGGTCATCCTGTTGGAGCAGGGCGATCTGGGCGGCGCGGCATCGTCGGCAACGCCGCGGCTGATCCACGGCGATCTGTCGGTCCTGGAACGGCGCGGCTTCCGGCGGGTGCGTCGGGCGCTTGCCGAGCGCCGGACCTGGCTCCGGATCGCGCCGCATCTGGTCCGGCCGATGCGGTTCGTGATCCCGGCGCATTCCGATGAGCGTCCACCATGGCTGCTGCGCGCCGGCCTGTTCCTCTACGACAGCCTCACGAGCCGGAGCGGCCTGCCGGGAGCGACCACGCTCGACATCACGCATCATCCGGTAGGCAACGCGCTGAAACGACCGTTCGGCACGGCCTTCGAATATTCGGACTGCGTCGTCGACGATTCCCGCCTGGTGGTGCTGACGGCCCTGGATGCGGCCGAGCGTGGCGCTGCAATCCGAACCGGAGCGCGCTGCGTGCGCGCCGATCGAACCGACACATGGCGGCTCGCGGTGGTCGATCGCGGCCATCGCCGCACGATCACGGCCCGGGCGCTGGCCAACGCCACCGGCGGCTGGACCTCGATTGTCGCGGAGACCGTGCTGCGGCAGCCGCAACCCGCCATGGCGGCGATGCAGATGAGCCAGATCGTCGTCCCACGGCTGTTTGATTCCGATAACGTCTACGTTTTCCAGAACAGCGATGGCCGGCTGATCTTCGCTAGCCCCTTCGAGCGCGACTTCACGCTGATCGGCACGATCACGCACGATTTCATCGGCGATCCCGCGATCGTCGCGATGCCGGGGGCCGACGTCGGCTATCTCTGCGAAGCGGCCAGTCGCTATTTCCGCGAGCAGGTCGCCCCGACCGACGTGGTGCGCGTGGTCTCCGGCGTCAACCTGACGCTGGCGTCCGCGCGCCGGCGTGACGGCACGACGCTGTTCCACCCGCGGCGGCGCAAGGCGCCGCTGATCACGATGTTCGGCGGCGACGTCACCACCTCGCGCCTGCGCGCGGAGCGGGCAGTGACGAAGCTGACGCCGTTCTATCCGATGTCGCCGCCCTGGACCGCAGGCGAGGCGCTGCCGGGCGGAGATTTCGCCTGGGATCGTTTCGATACCGAGGTCGATCTCGCGCGTGACCGCTGGCGTTTTCTCTCGGAGCCGCAGACCCAGCGCCTGGTGGCGGCTTATGGTTCGCGCCTATCAGCGGTGCTCGGCGGAGCGAAAAGCCGTGACGATCTCGGCCCGGCTTTCGGCCCTGAGCTGACCGGGGCCGAGGTGCGCTATCTCATGACCCACGAATGGGCGCGCTTTCCCGAGGACATCCTGTGGCGCCGCTCCAAGCTCGGCCTGACGATGCCCGTGGCGGACCGCGATGCGCTGGCGGCGTTCATGGCGAACCTGAACTAATCAGAGCCGCGCGTGCCGGGCATCCTGCCGGGATCGCGAGCACCATGGCGGATGGCGTGGATGATGATCTCCTGGCTCCGAATCTCGTAGAAAACGAGAAACGGGTAGGGCGTTGTGGTTAGCCTCCGGATATCCGGATCGTCAGTTCGCAGGCCGATCTCAGGATGCGCCAGCAGCAGGCCGACCACGTCCTGAACGCGCTTTTGGACACGTGCTGCTCCCCGCGGTGACGTCGCTGAGATGTAGGTTAGAATCGAATCGAGATCGGCCAGCGCCGGAAGCGTATAGCGGATATTCACAGGCCGTGTTTGGCCCAGGTCGCGCGGACTTGAGCCTCGGTTGCGAATTCGCCTCGCTTTGCAGCCTCCTTGGACGCGGCAATCGCCGACCGCTCGTCATCCGAGAGGATGACGGGGGCGGCCCCTTCCGCGCCGGCGAGCTGCATCACAATTCGGGCGATGTTATCCTGCGCGTCCGCCGGCAGACTGCGCGCGATTTTCAGGGCTTGATCCAGCAGCTTTGTCATCTCTGTGACCTTACGCCATTTGGGGGCTAGCATGAAGACCAATTCGGGCCGATCCGCCCCGACCCGGTTGAGGTAGGGGTGATCGGCCGCTAGCGTGCGGCGGAATCGGGGTTGGCGGAGACCATGACTGACAAGTTGCCCAGAACGAATGCCACGGCCAAGGCGGCCCGCGGGGACGCGCACCCGGCGGCCGGCGAGCCGCTGCTGCGCATCGAGGGCGTTGCCAAGACATTCGGGACGTTCCGCGCCGTGGACGGCGTGTCGCTCGACATCAAGGCCGGCGAGTTTTTCGCGCTGCTCGGACCCAGCGGCTGCGGCAAGACCACGCTGCTGCGCATGCTCGCCGGCTTCGAGGCCCCGGACGAAGGGCGCATCCTGCTCGGCGGCAAGGACATCGCACAGGCGCTGCCGCATGAGCGGCCGATCAACATGATGTTCCAGAACTACGCGCTGTTTCCGCATCTCGCGGTGCGCGACAACATCGCCTTCGGCCTGAAGCGCGCCGGCATGGCGCGCGGCGAGATCGCCACGCGTGTGGCGGAGATGGTCGCGCTGGTGAAGCTCGAAGGGCTGGAGAAGCGCAAACCCGATCAGCTCTCGGGCGGCCAGCGCCAGCGCGTGGCGTTGGCGCGTGCACTGGCGCGACGCCCGCAGCTCCTCCTGCTCGACGAGCCGCTCGCGGCGCTCGACAAGAAGCTGCGCGAAAACACGCAAGGCGAGCTGATGGAGCTTCAGCGTCGGCTCGGCATGACCTTCATCATCGTCACCCACGATCAGGAGGAGGCGATGACGATGGCGAGCCGGATCGGCGTGATGAGGGACGGCAAGCTCGCGCAGGTCGCGAGTCCCCGCGAGCTCTACGAGGCTCCGCACTCGCGCTGGATCGCGGAGTTCGTCGGCGACGTCAATCTGTTCGACGGTGAGTTCAAGCTGCGCGACGGTCATCGACTGGTGATCGCCACGCACGGTGCGGGCACGCTGGTGGTCGCCGAGCCGCGGGAACGGGTCGGCGAGGGCCACTTGTCGGTGGCCATTCGCCCCGAGAAGGTGAAGCTGTCCCGCCGCGGCCCGGTGGGCGAGATCGGCCATGCGGTGGCGATCAACAGTCTGGACGGCGTGATCGCCGACATCTGCTATCTCGGCGGCACCACCACTTACAAGGTGAAGCTCGACGCCGGTGGGATGATGCAGGCTGCAGTCGCCAACAGCGCGCGCCTGGACATCGATGCCTACAGCCTGAACCAGCATGTCGTCGCCTGGTTCACGCCCGACGACTGTGTGGTGCTGCCGTCATGAGCGCGCGCCGCATTTTTGCGCGACCGGCTCGCCTTGCCGCCATCATGCCCTATGTCTGGATGGTGCTGTTCTTCCTGGTGCCGTTCGGCTTCGTGCTGAAGATCAGCCTGTCGCAGACGGCGATCGCGCAGCCGCCTTACGAGCCGGTGTTCGACCTGACGCAAGGATGGGAGGCGCTGAAGGCTGCCTTTGCCGCGCTGTCTGTCGACAATTTCAGGCTGCTCGCCTCCGACGACATCTACATGTTCGCCTATGTGCGTAGCCTCACCGTCGCCGTCACCGCGACCGCGCTGTTGCTCCTGATCGGCTATCCCATCGCCTACGGGATGGCGCGGTTGCCGACGCGCTGGCAGGCGGTGGCGATGGTGCTGGTGATCGTGCCGTTCTGGACCTCGTTCCTGATCCGGATCTATGCCTGGATCAACATCCTCCAGCATGACGGCCTGCTCAACCAGATCCTGCTGGCGCTGCATCTGGTCAGCCAGCCGGTGGTATGGCTCTCCACCGACAGCGCGATGTATATCGGCATCGTCTATTCCTACCTGCCCTTCATGATCCTGCCGCTCTACGCCACGCTCGCCAAGATGGAGCCGGTGCTGGAGGAGGCCGCCTCCGATCTCGGCGCGCCGCCCTGGCAGGTGTTCTGGCTCGTCACCTTCCCGCTGTCGCTACCTGGCGTCGGTGCCGGCGTGCTGCTGTGCTTCATCCCCATCGTCGGCGAGTTCGTCATTCCGGATCTTCTGGCCGGCTCCAATTCGCTGATGATCGGCCAGACGTTGTGGCTCGAATTCTTTACCAACAAGGACTGGCCGGTCGCCTCCGCCGCAGCCATCGTGCTGCTGGTGGTGCTGCTGGCGCCGCTGCTGCTGTACGAACGGCTCCAGAAGCGGCAGCTGGAACAGGGGAGGTGAGTCGATGCGCAAGATCTCCCGCCTGTCCCGTTTCAACATCGCCGCGCTCGCACTGGGTCTGGCGTTCCTTTATCTGCCGATTCTTATCCTCGTCATCTATTCCTTCAACGCCTCGCGGTTGGTGACGGTCTGGGGCGGCTGGTCGCTGCGCTGGTATCAGGAGCTCTTCAACGACCGCGCCATGATCGAGGCGGCATGGATGAGCCTGCGGGTCGCGATCTCCTCGGCGACCATTGCGACCCTGCTCGGCACGCTCGCGGCTGTGGCGCTGTCACGCGGCGAGCGTTTTCGCGGCCGCACGCTGTTTTCCGGCATGCTCTATGCGCCGCTGGTGATGCCGGAGGTGATCGCCGGGTTGTCGCTGCTGCTGCTGTTCGTGGCGCTGAACGCCGAGCGTGGCTTCTGGACCGTGACGATCGCGCACACTACGCTGACGATGTGCTTCGTTGCCGTCGTCGTGCAGTCCCGCCTCGGCTCACTTGATCGCTCGCTGGAAGAGGCCGCCATGGATCTCGGCTGCGATCCCGTCCGCGCTTTTCTGGCGGTGACGTTGCCGCTGATCGCCCCCGCGATCGTCGCCGGCTGGATGCTGGCCTTTACGCTATCGCTGGACGATCTCGTGATCGCGAGCTTCACCACAGGGCCCGGTTCGGCGACCCTGCCGATCCGGATCTATTCCGAGGTGCGGCTTGGCGTGAAGCCCGAGATCAATGCCATTTGCACGCTGGTGATAGGCCTGATCGCGGTGGTCATCGTCATCGCCTCGCTGGCTTCGAAATTGTCGAGTTCGCAGGGCGAGAGCGCGGCGCCATTGTAGTCTCATAGGACGGTGAACCGCGCGGAAGAATGGCGTCAACTTGAGGAGGCTCTCACAAATCTGGTTGGGTCGATATCATCTCAACTCTTTCGCTGAGACCGTGAGCTACTGACTGAGTTTATCGAGAATCAAGAATTTGGCGTCGCACTGGAATGGCTGCACTCGTCAATCATAGGAAATGATCTCCGGCCCTCTTCGGGCCAGCAACTTGAAATTCAGTGATTGGCGGCAACGATGAATATCGACCTGTCGTAGTCGCTGCCTACGACAGGTATTCGGGTTGATGATCGCGCGAGATCGAGATTACGACTTCACCGCACCCGCCGTGAGCCCGCCCACCATGTAGCGGCGGAAGGCGTAGTAGATCGCGGCCGGCGGCAGCGCGTAGATGAAGCCGGTCGTCATCAACAGCTCCCACGGCGAGTCGTCGGCGGCGAGGAAGTTGCCGAGCGCGACGGGGAGGGTGATCTCGCGGTCGTTCGAGAGCAGCAGGAACGCGTAGAGGTATTCGTTCCAGGCGAGCAGCACCGCATAGGTGCCGATCGCGACCAGCGAGGGCATCATCAACGGCAAATAGACCAGGCGGAAGATCTGGAGGGTGGTCGCGCCGTCCATTACGGCGGCCTCGTCCAACTCGACCGGCAGCTTGTCGGAGGCCTGCTTGAGCACCCAGATCGCGTAAGGGCTGGCGATCGTCACCATGGCCAGGATCAGCGACCAATGATTGTTGAGCAGGCCGTAATTGCCCATGGTGCGGTACATCGGCACCGCGAGGAAGGCCGCCGGGATGAAGTAGGTGAACAGCGCGAGGTTCATCACGATGCGTCCGCCGGGCACGCGCAGGCGCGAGATCGAGAACGCCGCCGCGGTCGCGATGACCAGTGTCAGCACGCCGACGGCCGCCGCGATCACCAGCGAATTCCAGAACTGCACGTAGAAGTCGCGCAGGAAATAATGCTGCTGCTTGAACACGATTTCAAAGTTGTGCAGCGTCGGATGATCCGGCCACAGTTTGCCCGAGAACGCGTCCTCCTTCGGCGAGATCGCGAACAGGAACATGTGATAGATCGGTATCATCGTCCACAGGAAGACGGGAATGCCGATCAGGAGCAGCCGCGATTCGGTCGCGACATCGCGTAGAGAGGGAAGCTTCATCGCGACAACCGTTTCATCATGAAGTACATCAGCGGAAGGACGAACGGTACCGCGCAGACGATGGAGGCCATCGCGAGCGAGAGCTGGTCGAGCCGGAGATAGCGGATGCCGAGCGTCGACAACACGTGCGTGAGGTCGGCCGGGCCGCCGCCGGTGAGCAGATAGACGCTGTTGAAGTCGCCGAGCGTCCAGATCATCGAGAGCAGCGTGCAGGTGATGTAGAGCGTCTGCAGCGACGGCCAGGTGATGTAACGGAATTTCTGCCACCAGCTTGCGCCGTCGACCTCTGCGGCCTCGAACAGATCTTGCGCGATCGCAAGGCGTCCGGTCATCAGAATCAGCGTCCAGAACGGCAGCGACTTCCAGATGTGGACGCCGATCGCCATCGTCAGCGCCACGGTCGGGTCGTTCAGCCAATTCGGGCCGTCATCGCCAGTCAAGGAGAAGATGAAGTGGTTCACCATCCCCCATTCGGGGTTGAACATGAAGCGCACCGACAGAATGGTCGGGATCGACGGCACTGCCCAGGGCAGGATGAAGATCACCGAGAGCCATTTGATCCAGGTGCGCTGCTGCGCGAAGAAGCCGGACAGGAACAGCGCGATCAGCATCTTGATGTTGATGCCGATGAGCAAGAAGATCAGCGTGTTGACGGCTGCGCGCGCGAAGATCGGGTCGTTGTAGAGCGCGACATAATTGGACGGGGCCCGCGCCAGCCATAGCCCGTAACCGACGGGGTAGACGACGAAGGCGAGGAAAACGAGCAAATAGGGTGCGAGCAGTACGATGCCCCAGACTTGCGGCGGGGTCAGCCGCGACGACAAGGGCGGTGCAGGGATCGACTGATCGCCAGAGAGCGTGATCGCCATTCTTTTCGGACTCTTCAAAGAGTTGCCGGCCGCGAAACGCGGCCGGTGTTGTTCTTATACCTCTCCCCGCAGAGCGGGGAGAGGGGATGATGAATTAACCCGCGACCTGCTTGATGCGGACGATCAGCTCGTCGACGGCCTTGTCGACCGGCACCTTCTCGCTGACCACCCGGTTCATAGCCTTGGCCCAGACGTTCTCGTTGTTCAGAATCGTGAACTTCCAGTTCTTGGTGAAGTCGAACGGCGCGGTGCCGCCCGTGAACTGGGCATAGACCGCCCTGCGGTGCTTGTCGGCCTGCCAGAACGGGCTGGCCTGGCTTTCCTTCGTCACCGGGAACCAGCGGCCGAGCGCGCCCTCGATATAGGGGCGAACGTTCTCTTCCTGGAGCAGGAAGCTGATGAACTGCTTGGCCTCGGCCTTGTTCTTGGCCGCGGTGAAGACCAGCCCGGTCTTGACGTCGGAGCGGTAGCGAATGGTTGAACCATCCGGTGCCTTGGGGAAGGACGCCGTCACGATGTCCTGCTCGTAAGCCTTCTTGCCGGCGTCGCGCTGGTCCTGCGTGAGAGCCTGGTTCTGGGAATCTTCGTACCATTTCGCCGCGATCGAGATCGTGAAGTTGTGGGTCATCACGATGGTCTTGTTGTGGAAGGCGACGTTGTTGTCCGGATCCTTCCAGGTCGTGGAGGACGGCGGCGTGCAACCTTTGATGTAGGTGTCGGTGTAGTCCTTCAGCGCCTTGATCAGGTTCTCGCGAACCTTGGGATCGTCGACCGTGAGCTTGCCGTCGTCGTCGACCAGCTTGACGTGGTAGGCGTCCATGAAGGTGTAGAACGACTGAAAGGCGTCGGTGGATTCCACGCCCATCGGCTGGCCGACGCCATAGATGCGCTGGCCGGTGGCTTTACGGATCCCCGGTTGCACCTTGTCGCACCAGAACGTCCAGTAACCTGCCCAGTCGGTCGGGATGTCGGCGAGCTTGAAGCCGGCCTTCTCCAGCATGTCGTTCCAGATCTCGACATGCATGCTCTGCTGCTTCAGTGGGAAGCCGTAATAGGCTTTCTTCTTGGTGACGTCGTTATAGAGGATCGACGCATCCAGCGTGTTCTGCACGAACCGGCCCTTGATCGGCTCCATCACGTCCGTGAGGTCCTCGAGCTTGCCCTCATAGGCCCACTTGCCCTGCGCCTGCACGTCATAGGAATCGGAATAGGCGACATCGGGCACGGTACCGGCATCGAGCGCGGCGACCGTCTTCGGAATCATGTCCTGGATCGCGTACTGCGACAATTCGACCTTGATGCCGGTCTTGGCTTCGAACTTCTTGATCGTTTCGAGCAGCGCGTCGTCTTCGGAACGGTAGAAGCCCTTGCCCCACCAGACCGTAATCGTCTTCTGCTGCGCAAATGCGGGTGCAGCGGCTGCAAGCAGCCCGGCCGCAGCGACCGCCAATGATACTGCGCCAATAACCTTGGATTTCACGTTTATCTCCCTCAAACGGCCGGTGTTTTTAACCGGTCGTATAAAACACTAGCCCATGGTCGTCAGCCGATCTAGCGGCATCTTGTCAGACATAGGTCGTGGGTGTCTGGCGAGAGAAGATGCTTAATGTGCGCATCAATCCAATCGCCGCATCAATTCGCCCTGATCAATTCGCGCCGATCGGCTGGTGCCGCTTGATCGCTGTTCCTAGTTGGACTTCGCGCCTTGCTTGGCGTTCTCCGCCGTCGGCGATTCGGCCGGTGCGGGACGTTTTCCGCTGCCGGTGATGCGCTCGATCGCGGAGCGCACCGCGTCGCCCGGCTTGCGGTCCTTGAGCATGTCGAGCAGCGGCGCTGAAGCCGGCGAGCGACGGATCAGGCTTTCCGGATCGGGGAAGATCAGGGGATCGTCCCAGGGGCCCTGCACCACGAAGGGCAATTCGAAGCCCGACGCGCTGTTGAGGCTGGCCACGCCCTTCATGTCATATTCACGCGTCGGCACCGAGGCGGTGCCGGTCATCGTGATCTTCGCCGCAGGTCCTTCGACGCGGATGTCCTCGGCGGTGGCGACGCCGTCGGAGAACTTCACCGCGATGGTGAGATTGTCGTAAGGGGTAGTGCCGTTGCGGAAATTGCCACCGCCGGACAGCGGCCGCCGCTCCAGCCGTTTCAGGAGCTGCTCGGCATTGAAGCCCGAGATCGCGCCGTCATGTCCGATCACGGTGGCGCTGCCGTCGAGCGACTGCACGAGGCCGAACGGGCTCGAGCCGGAAGCGAGGAGCGAGACGTTGATGTTGCCGCGGCCGGACAGCTTGTTGAGACCGAACAGCTCGGAGGCGCAGGCCTGGAGGTCGACGTCGGTGAACTGGAATTGCGCCTTGATGTCGGCGACGGTGTCGGAGCGCGCGATGCCGAACGAGCCCTTGGCGATACCGCCATAGACCTGGGCCTCGCCGACCGAGAGCGCCAGCGTGCCATTGCGCAGATTCGCGCCGATCGCGGTGCGGCCGAGTTTCGACGCGCCGACCGTCAGCTTGGCTGCCGACAGGCGCATGTCGAGGTCGGTGGTCGACAGGGCGTTGAGATCGAACAGCTGCCTGTTCCAGTCGCGCGCGCCGCTCGCGAGCAGGCGGAAGGTCGAGATATAAGGTGTGAAGTCGAGCGCGTCGGCGGCGAGCGTCGCCTGCAGCGTCTGCCGGCCGTTATTGGCGTAGGTCATTACGCCCTCGGCGCTGTTGCCGTCGAGCTCGATATTGACGTTGGTGAGCGCGATCGAGGCGCCGACGACATTGGCGCGCGCCTTCAGCGCGAAGCGGCCGAAGCCGCCGCTGGCAGGCTGCGGCTGGCCGGTCCAGCGCAGCGCATTGCGCAAGGACGGGCTGTCGATGGTGAGCGTGCCCTCCATCATCGGGCTGGTGCGGTTGGCGACGCTGCCGTCGAAGGCGAGCTTGAGCGGAGCGCTCGCGATCCGCGCCTTCAACCCCGAACGGTCGCCGGAAAGGGCGGCGACGAAATCGGCGAAGCTGATCGAGCCGTCGACGCGCTCGCCGCGCCAGTCGAATTGTCCGGTCGCGGCGAAGGAGCGCGAGATCGAGGGCCACGCCAGCGACAGGTCGATGTCCTCGAACTTCTCGGTGCCGTGCGTTGCAGCGTTCTCGTAATTGAGCACGCCGTCCTGGATCCGGATTTCGGAGAACGACACCTGATTCTCGGCGCCGGGCTTCATGGTGCGCGCGATGGTCTGGATGAAGGGCGTCCAGTTGCTTTCGCCGTCCGGCTTCAGGCTGACATGGATGCGCGGCCGCAGCAGCGTCAGGTCGGCGATCTCGAACCGCTGCAGCAGCAGCGGCAGCAGCCGCAGGTTCGCGGTGAGCACGTCGACATGGAGCGCGGGATCGCTGCTGCCGCCGCCCTTCAGGCCGACGTCATGGAAGGAGATGTAGCTCGCCGGCAGCACCGAAATGTCGATCGCGCCGTTGACGCTGAGCTCGAGCCCGGTGACAACGCGGATCTGCGCTTCCACCGCCTTGCGCAGCGCGTCGCGGTTGATGAGCCAGGAAGTCGCGATCAGGGCGATCAGCGCGCCGCCGAGCAGCGCCGCGATCGGCGTCCCGAGGCGCTTTATTCCTTGGGCCATGGTCAATGGCATGTCCTGATCGGGTTGGTCGTTGGAGCCAGAAGGGCGGGCCGGTAAACCTGCGTGCCCACACCCAACCCCCGCAACTTGATGGGTTTTCTTGTCGCTTTCAAGGCCGCGGACGGTTCTGCCCACGGCGTGGGCAAGCTTCTACCACCAGGCTACCGGGCGGAGAACCCCGTATCATTGACGGCTTCGGACGATTTCGCCTAATAATCGCCGCCAATAAGGCGCGACGCCTGCAAGCCGAAGGTTCACTCGAAGGTTATTTGCATGAACAAGGTCTATCCCGACGCCAGGTCGGCTCTCGAGGGCGTTCTGAAAGACGGCATGATGATCATGTCGGGCGGCTTCGGCCTCTGCGGCATTGCCGAGACGCTGTCGGACGCGATCCGCGAGTCCGGCGTCAAGGGCCTGACGGTCGTCTCCAACAATGCCGGCGTCGACGGCATCGGGCTTAGCCGCCTGCTGGAAACACGCCAGATCAAGAAGATGATCTCGTCCTATGTCGGCGAGAACAAGCTGTTCGCCCAGCAATTCCTCGCCGGTGAGCTGGAACTCGAATTCAACCCGCAGGGCACGCTGGCCGAGCGCATCCGCGCGGGCGGCGCCGGCATTCCGGCCTTCTACACCAAGACCGGCGTCGGCACGCTGATCGCCGAAGGCAAGGAAGTGAAGGAATTCGACGGACAGAAATACCTGATGGAGCGCGGCTTGTTCGCCGACCTCGCCATCGTCCACGCCTGGAAGGGCGACACCGCCGGCAACCTCATCTACCGCAAAACCGCGCGCAACTTTAACCCGATGATGGCAACCGCCGCCAAAGTCACGGTGGCCGAGGTCGAGCATCTGGTTCCGGCCGGCGAACTCAATCCCGACCACATCCACACGCCCGGTCTTTTCGTAAAGCGCATCGTCGAGGTCGGAACGGCCAAGAAGCGCATCGAATTCCGCAACACCCGCCCGCGCACCGCCGCTTAAGCGTATCAGGAGATACACATGGCCTGGACCCGTGAACAGATGGCTGCGCGCGCCGCGAAGGAATTGCGTGACGGCTATTACGTCAATCTCGGCATCGGCATCCCGACGCTGGTCTCGAACTACATCCCGGATGGCGTCGATGTCAGCCTGCAGAGCGAGAACGGCATGCTCGGCATGGGGCCGTTCCCGTACGAGGGCGAAGAGGACGCCGATCTCATCAACGCCGGCAAGCAGACCGTGAGCGAGCTGCCCTCGACCTCGTATTTCTCGAGCGCTGACTCTTTCGGCATGATCCGCGGCGGCCACATGGACCTGTCGATCCTCGGCGCAATGCAGGTGGCCCAGAACGGCGATCTCGCCAACTGGATGATCCCCGGCAAGATGGTCAAGGGCATGGGCGGCGCGATGGATCTCGTCGCCGGCGTCAAGCGCGTCGTCGTGGTGATGGAGCATTCGGCCAAGGACGGCTCGAAGCTTCTGAAGCAGTGCAATCTGCCGCTGACCGGCGAGCGCGTGGTCGACATGGTGGTGACTGACCTGGCCGTCTTCACCATCGACAAGCATGGCAACGGCGGCATGGCGTTGATCGAGCTCGCCGACGGCGTCTCCCTCGACGAGGTCAAGGCCAAGACCGAAGCCGAATTCCGCGTCGCGCTGAAGAACACGTAAGATCTTGGCAAAAGGGGGCGCGCATGACGATAAGGTCTGCGCGTCCTGAAGACGCCGATTTTATCGCACAAACCATCCTGTCATCGCAGCGCGGCTACCGGCCGCGCGGCTGGTTCGACGTTGCGCTCGGCTGGCCTGAAACACAGTGCCGCGATTTCATCGCCCGCGTCGCGGTCGCGCGCGCGGTGTCGATGTGGCACGTGTCGCAATTTCTGGTCGCCGAGATCGACGGGCAGCCGGGCGCCGCGCTCTGCGCCGTGCCTGCGGCGGGCACGGGACCCGCGGCGTGGCGTGCGATCGAGGAGGTCGGTGCTGCGACCGGGCTCCCCGCTTCGGACCTGGACGCCATCCGCCAACGCGGCGCCTACACGCGCGCCTGCTGGGTTCAGGGCGGCGAGGGCGATTGGATGATCGAGTATGTCGCGACCGAGCCCGCCTATCGCGGCCGCGGCCTGGTGCAGGCGTTGATTACGCATGCGCTGGAGAAGGGCCGTGCGGCTGGATTTGCCCGGGCGACAATCTCCTTCCTGATTGGCAACGAGGCCGCCGAGCGCGCCTACGCCAAGGCCGGATTTGTCTTTGCGGAAGAGAAGCGCGATCCCGCCTTCGAGGCGATCATCGGCGCGCCGGGCTTTCGCATGTTCGTGCGGACGATGTGATCGGCCTTGAAATTCAGGCTGCGGCCGCCGCCGGTGGCCGGACGCCTTTGCGCCATGCGGTGATGGTGCAGCCGAAGCGGCCGCGGAACCAGCGGGCCATGGCGCTCTGTGCGGAGAAGCCGAGCTGCACGGCGATGTCGGCCAGCGGCCGGTCAGGGTCGTCGATCAGCTGGACCACGAGATCGGCGCGCTGCGTGTCGTGAATGGCCGAGAAGCTGGTGCCGGCTTCGGCGAGGTGGCGGTGGATGGTGCGGCGGGTGCAGGCGAGGTGCTCGGCCACGCGCTCGACCGTGCAGTCGCCGCTGGCGAGCAGGAGGCGCACGACCTCGTCGACCTTCTCCTCCCAGCTTGCCGGCCGTGTCTCGATCGCCTCGATCCGCTTGCGCAGATAGCTCGCGATCAGCGGATGCGCGCTCGGGATCCGGCGCTCCATGTCGTGTGCCGACAACAGGATCGAATCGTTCTCCGCATTGAAAGTCACACGGCAGCCGTAGAACTCGCGGTAGCGCTTGCGGTCGTGCGGCGGTGGATAATGCAGGTGGACTTCCTGCGGCCGCCAATCGCTGCCGAACAGCGACTGAATGATGCGGTGGACGCTCCCGAGCGCCATGTCGATCGACTGCCGCGGCGCCGTCGGTTGGCGGCCACGCAGATGCAGCGTAACGGTCACGGTCTGCTTGTTGCGGGTGACGTCCAGCTTCATGCCGTCGTGATGGATGGGGATGAAGCGCGAGAAGGCTTCGATGGCTTCGCCGACGGTCGCCTGTTCGCGCACGATCAGGCCAACCGCGCCGAAATTGGTCAGCCCGCCGCGCTCGGCGAGCCGCAAGCCGAAATCTTCGGCCCCGGAAGCTTCTGCCGACAATTCGAGCAGGCGGCGGAGACCGGTGACGGCAATGGGCGTGTCGGGCTTTTCAAGGCAGGCCAGCGGCAGTCTGACCTTGCGCATCATCTGTTTGGGGTCGAGCCCGACCGACCGGGCGACCTCCGGGTAATAGCTCAAGCCTGCGCTGCGAATGAGGTCGGTCATGCGACCCGTTCCTGTCAGCCATTCCCGCAGATGTCCCGAAATGTAAAGTTTCTGTCCCGATCCGTCAAATCCGGAAACAGGGTGGAACATACATAAGTGAAACCGAAGCACTGGCGCGGATGCCGTGCTCACGACGCGGGGCGCTATGAGGCCCTCGGCCGTCTCGGATCATTTGAGCAAGACATTATTGGATCGGGATCATGCCGGGAAACATGCTTTCCAAGGGTGAGGTATTCGTCATCGACACCGACGCCGCCTCCCGAGAACAACTTTCCACCGCGCTCCAACAGAGCGCCTATGACGTGATTTGCTTTGCCGACGGTGCGTCTCTGCTCTCGGAAGCCAAGGCGCGGATGCCGGCTTGCGTGCTGCTGGAAATGCCGCCCGATCGCTCCGGCCTCGACGTGCTCAAGCGCCTGCGTGAGGAAAACTGCATGGCGCCGGTGCTGGTGACTGCGGCTAACGGCAGCATCGCCATGGCGGTTGACGCGATCAAGAGCGGCGCGGCCGATTTCATCGAAAAACCGTTCCGCACCCACGATATCGTCGACCGGATCGATGCCGCCATCGACGAATTCGCACAGCCCGGCTCTCACCGACAGCGCTGGCTGCCCGGCTGCGAACCCCTGGCCGGGCGTGAAGGCGACGTGCTCGAACATCTCGCCGCCGGCCTCACCAACAAGGAGATCGCCCGACGCATGCATTTGAGCGCACGAACGGTCGAGGGCTATCGCGCCGGCATCCTGAAAAAGGCCGGAGCCAAGAACGTCACCGATCTGCTCCGCCGCATCTTCGGCCAGGGTTCGCCCACCCAAGTCTAAAGTCTCAAGTCAAAAGCTTCGCCGCGGGACGCCACGTTCCGCGGCCTTGGTGCCGCCGCGGCCGCGCCCCACGGAAACCCCAATCGAACCAGTTCCTTCGCTGCCGCGTCTCATCACATGGCGCGGCATCTTTTCGCGCGTCCGGCTGCGGCGCGGCGATATCGGCAGGGAGGAAATTTATGCGCATCATCGCAAAATATCTGGCGACGACGAGTCTGGTCCTGGTGACCAGTGCGGCCGCGTTGCCGTCATGGGCCGCAGACGTCGACGCCACATCGGCGATCGACACCGTCACCGTCTATCCCGATGGCGCCACCGTCACCCGTATCATCGCGCTGGACGTTGCCTCCGGCGACAGCACGCTGGTCGCCAAGGATTTTCCGCTCTCGCTCGATCCGTCCTCCCTCCGCGTCGAAGGCGAGGCGGGCGCAAAACTCACCATCGGCACGATCGATGCGCGGCCGCCGCGTGCGGCGCCGCCGGTCAACCTGTCCGAACTCGACAAGCGGATCGAAACGCTCAAGGACGAGCGCTCCGACTTGCAAGGAGCAATCGATGCGGCGGTTGCGCGGCGCAAATTCGCCCAGCGGTTTGCCGAAGCGTCCCCCGCCGGCCTCGGTGAAAAGGGCGAAGCGCGCCCGATCACCGAATGGCGGGCGGCGTTTGGCGCGGTCGGTGAGGAGATCGCGACCGCCGACACTGCGATCCGAGATGCCACGCGGAAACAGCGCGAGATCGATCGCCAGATCGTGCAACTCGAAGCCGAGCGCTCGGCCAAACCGCCGAGCAAGCTCGAGGTGCGGATCGACGTCGCCTCGGCGGCCGCGACCAAGGCAACGCTGCGTGTGACCTATGCCGTGCGTAACGCGCGCTGGCTGCCGCTCTACGACGCCCGGCTCGACACCGGCGCCAAGGACCGCAAGCCGCAACTCGAGCTGGTCCGCCGCGCCGAGGTCACGCAATCGACCGGCGAGGATTGGTCGAACGTGACGCTCGGCGTCTCCACGGTTCGCCTCGGTCGCGGCGGCAGCGCGCCGGAGCTGAACTCGCTTGTCGCGCAGTATTTGCAAGTCCCGAAGCCGCGCGCGTTGGGTTCAGTCTCCGATACGGCGATGCCTGCGGCGGCACCGATGCAGCGAAAGGTGGAAGCCCCCGCCTACGCTGGCAGATCCAGGGAAGATCTTGCGGAGCGCGCCGACGAACAGCAGGCGGTTGCCGAAATCGGCGATTTCCAGGCCACCTTCAGGATTCCGGGCCGTGTCAGCCTCGGCGCCGCCGAGGGCGCCAAGAGCCTGCGCATCGCTTCGATGAACGTGCCGGCCGATCTCATGGTACGCGCGGCACCGGTGATGGACCCGATCGCCTTCCTCGAAGCCAGCTTCAAGCAGACCGACGATACTACGCTGCTGCCGGGCAAGGTCGCGATCTATCGCGACGGCGTCTTCGTCGGCCGCGGCAAGCTCTTGGCCTCCGCCAAAGACGACATCGTGCGGCTCGGCTTCGGCGCCGACGACAAGGTCAAGGTCGAGCGCGCCGTGCTCAAGCGCAACGAAGGTTCGGCCGGTCTCTTGGTCACGACGTCGAAGACCGACGAGCGCGCATTCAAGACCACCGTCCGCAACGGCCACGACTTCCCGATCAGGGTTGCGATCGAGGATCAGCTGCCGGTCAGCGAGAACGAGGACATCGTGGTGGAGATGCTGCCGGCGACCACGCCGCCGACCGCAAGCAATATCCGCGACCGGCGCGGCGTGCTGGAATGGTCGTTCGACGCCAAACCCGCCGAGGTCAAGGACATCAACTTTGTCTGGCGCATCCGCTGGCCGAAGGACAAGAGCATGGTGATCGTGCCGGCTGGCTAGAGTCCGGCCACTGGCGGCGCCGCGCGCATCGACAGGTCACGTCCAGCCGGCTCGGTTTCGAGAGAACCGAGCCCTACTTCGCCTTCAGGAAATCCGCGACGTCGAGCAGCATGAACTCGTCGTCGTCGGCCTCGTTGGGATCGCGGCTGGACGAGAACGGCAGATTGTTATGCGTCTCCTGTTAGCGAAGGCCGTCTTATGCGGATCGCGTGTTGTGAAACCGGGCCCAACGCTGCAGCCGCGGTTACTCCTTTACCGCGCCGGTCAGTGACGACACGTAATAATCCACGAACAGCGAGTAGAAGATCGCGACCGGCAGCGAGCCGAGCAGCGATCCCGCCATCAACGCCCCCCACTGGTAGACGTCGCCGGTGACGAGTTCGGTCAGGATCGCGACCGGCACGGTCTTGTTGGCGCCGCTCTGGATGAAGGCGAGCGCGTAGATGAACTCGTTCCAGGACAGCGTGAAAGAGAAGATGCCGGCTGAAATCAGACCAGGTACCGCCAGTGGCAGCGTGATCCGGCGCAGGATCTGCAGCCGCGTGGCGCCGTCCACCAGCGCGCATTCCTCGAGCTCGTAGGGGATCGACTTGAAATAGCCGATCAGCAGCCAGGTGCAGAACGGCACCAGAAAGGTCGGATAGACCAGGATCAGGGCAAGCGGGCTGTCGAACAGGCCGAACTGCACGACCACGGTTGCGAGAGGAATGAACAGGATCGACGGCGGCACGAGATAAGCGAGATAGATGCCGAGACCGACATAGGCGCTGCCGCGAAAGCGCAGGCGTTCGATTGCATAGGCGGCAAGCGTGCTCGCGATCAGCGACAGCGTGGTCGAGCCGATCGCGACCAGCATCGTCGTCCACAGCCAGCGTGGATAGGCGGTGTCGAACAAGAGATGCTTGATATGGGCAAGCGTCGGCGAGGAGATCCAGAACGGATTGTGCTCCTTGTAGTTCATCAGTTCGGCGTTCGGCTTGAACGACGTGATCGCCATCCAGTAGAACGGAAACAGCAGGATCAGTACGAAGCAGCCGAGCGGCAGGTAGATCATCATCAGCCGCCGCAGCCCGGAATCCCAGGCCATGGTGTCGGGCGCGGCCTTCGCGTCGGCGGTGGCCGGTTGAGCGACAAGATCAGTCATTGTTCTCTCCCTGCTGCCATTTGCGGCGCGCGAGGCCGAAATATGAGAACAGCGTCGCGAACACCAGGAACGGGATCATCGAGACCGCGATCGCCGCACCTTCACCGAGCTCGCCGCCGGCAATGCCGCGCTGGAAGGCCAGCGTTGCCAGCAAATGGGTCGAGTTGCCGGGGCCGCCACGGGTGATGGCGTAGACGAGCTGGAAGTCGGTGAAGGTGAAGATGATGGAGAAAGTCATGACGATGGCGAGGATCGGCATCATCATCGGGAAGGTGATATAGCGGAAGCGCTGCCAGGCGGTGGCGCCATCGAGCATCGCCGCCTCGTAGAGCGAGGGCGAGATGGTCTGCAGCCCCGCCAGCAGCGAGATCGCGACGAATGGAATACCGCGCCAGATGTTGGCGGCGATCAGCGAGAAGCGCGCCGGCCAGGGCGAGCCGAGGAAGTCGATATTGGTCGTGCGCCAATGCAGCACGTCGACCAGGAGGTAGGAGATGATCGAGAACTGCGGATCGTAGATCCACCAGAACGCCAGCGCCGACAGCACCGTCGGCACGATCCAGGGCATCAGGATGATCGCACGCAACAGGCTCTTGAGCGGAAAATGGTTGTTGAGCAGCAGCGCGAGCCAGAAGCCGAGCGCGAACTTCCCGAACGTCGCGATCGCCGTGTACACCACGCTGTAGAACACCGCGTTCCACCACAGGGAATCGGTGAGCAGATACTGGAAGTTCTCCAGGCCGACGTAGACGCCTTTTCTGCCGATCGTTGTGTCGGTGAAGGCGAGCCAGATGCCGAGGCCCAGCGGATAGGTCAGGAACACCGCGAGCAGCCCGATCGCGGGTGCGAGGCACATCACGATCAGGAACGGCTTGTAGTCGAACAGGCGTACCAGCCAGGATGGCTGCCGCTGTGCGAGTACGGGGGAGGAGAGGGTGGTCACGGACATCGGTCAGGCGTCCTGTTCTAGGCTGTCACCATATCCGTCATTGCGAGCGAAGCGAAGCAATCCAGTCTGTCTGCGCAGTTACAGTCTGGATTGCTTAGTCGCTTCGCTCTCGCAATGACGGTCGCTTTATCGTCGGGCGTTATTTCTGGCGCCGGAAGTACCGCTTGCTGCGCTGCTCGGCTTCCGCGGCCGCGGCTTCCGGCGTGGCAGCGCCGGTCGCAACGGACGCGAACATCTGAATCAGCACGTAGTCGGCGCTGACGGCACCGGTCGCCGTCGAGATCGGGCCGGCGTAGCCGTCATAGTAGGTGCTGTTCATTGTGTCCTTGAACAGCTTCACCTTGGGATCCTGCGCCCACACGCCGGCCTCGCCATAGGCGGCGAGCGGCTGGGACCAGTAACCGGAGTTGGCGTTGAGCCAAGGCTCGTACTGGTCCTTTTCCAGCATGTATTGCAGGAAGGCCTTTGCGGCGTTGGGGTACTGGCTGTGCTTGAACACCATGGCGTTCAGGGTCAGGCCCGCCATCGGAGAGACCTTGGCCAAGCCCTTCGGCAGCAACTGATGCTCGCTGTCGTCGGCGATCGCCTTGGTCGCGGGATCGTTCTTCAGCGAGAAATACAGCGAGACGCCGTTGGCGGTCAGCGCGATCTCCTGCGCGGCGTAGGCGCGGTTGTTGCTGACGTCATTCCATGACGTCGTGCCGGCGATGAAGGTCGGGTAGAGCTGCTTGACCCAGTTCAGTGCGGCGATCGTCTCCTTGCTGTTGATGACGACGTTGCCCTCTTCGTCGAGCAGGGCCGCGTTGTGCGACCACAGCGCCCAGCTCGCGAAGCCGTTGCCGTCGCCCTTGGCATTGCCGAGCGCGAAGCCTGCCGGCTTGCCGGCCTTCTGGAGCTTCCGGCACAGGTCGAGGATCCCGGCATGGTCTTCCGGCACCTTGTCGAAGCCCACCGATTGCAGGATCGATTTGCGGTAGATCAGAGGCCCCGCGGTGGCGCCAAACGGCAGCCCGATCCAGGTGGGGCTCTTGTTCTTCTTGCCGTAGCGCTGCGCCAGCGGCAGCCAGCCGCCGTAGCGCTTGCCGAGATAGTCGGCGACGTCGGTCAGCTCGACCAGCTTGTCGACATAGATGTGCGGTGCGTCGGAGAAGCCGATGATGATGTCGGGACCGGCGCCGGAATTCGAGGTCACCGCAGTCTGCTGGTTGATGTCTTCCCAGCCGACGAAATCGACCTTGACCTCGACACCGGTCTCCTTGGTGAATTTTGCCGCATTGGCGCGGAACACGTCTTCGTCGGCCTGGACGAAGCGTACCGGTCGCAGCATGCGCAGGGTTGCGCCTTTCTCGATCGGCAGTTTCGGTGCGGGGACGTCGGCGGCCTTGATCGCGGATTGGGCGTTCGCCGGAGCACCGGTTGCCGCGATCGCGGCAGCGGACAGGCCCAGCGCCAAGGCATCACGACGTGTGATGTCGTTCCTCATCGATTTCTCCCTATATGTTTCCCTTCCCGGCGTTGATCGCCGGTGAAGGGTCTTTTCGGTTTCCGGCGCGCCTGGCGGCCGGCCGCCTAGCTGTTCGGACCGCGGTCCATGCTGACAGGCTGCCAGCGGCGGAGCGCGGTGTCTTGCAGCACCGACGGATTGACGCAGCTTACCGGCCACATGCCCTGAAGCACCAGTGACAATTCGTAGCCCACCCGGCGCTTGCGCGCCTCGTCGAACCGTGCCGAGGCCGAGGCGACATGGGCGGTCAGGGTCACGTTCTCCATGCCGAGCAGCGGATTGTTGTGCGAGGGCGGTTCCTTCTCCAGCACGTCGAGGCCGGCATGGGCGATCCAGCCCTCCTGGAGCGCCTTGATCAGGCTTTCCTCGTCCACGGTGGCGCCGCGGCCGGTGTTGATGAAGACCGAACCCTTCTTCATCTGCCGGAAGTGCTTCTCGGTGAGCATATGATGCACCTCCGGCCGGGCGGGGGCATGCATTGAGACGAAATCGGATTGCGACAACACCTCGTTCAGCGTTGCCGGGATCACGCCGTGGTCGGACATCAGCGTTTCCTGGATGAACGGATCGTAGGCTATCATGCGCAGGCCGAACGGCGCCGCGCGCTTCGCAACCGCACGCGCGACGCGGCCGAACGAGACGAAGCCGAGCGTCTGGCCCATCAGCCGCGGAATCTTCGACAGCGCCGGCCGGCCCTCGGCCCAGCGGCCGCTGCGCACCATCCGGTCCTGCTCGACCAGCCGGCGGAAGCCGGCGAGCAGCAGCATCATGGCATGGTCGGCGACCTCCTCGATGAAGGTGTCGGGGATGTTGGTGACGGGAATGCCGCGCGCCGTCGCGGCCTTGATGTCGACGCTGTCGACGCCGACGGAGCCGAGCGTGATGACCTTGCAGGTCTCCAGCGCATCGATGATGGTCTTGGTGATCGGGATGCCCTTGGCGTAGATGGCGTCGGCGGTCTTCGCGGCGGCGATGAACCCGGCCTCGTCGGCAGGAGCCTCGACGATCTCGGCATCGATCGGATCGAGCGCCTCGCGCTCGTAGGAATAATCGCTGCTCGCGACGGTGAAGCTCGCGCCTTTCGGCGTCACCACCCTGTATTTCGGCATGTCCTGCTCCCGATTTGGTTTCTTGTTGGGACCCGGCCTTCGCGCGGGCCTTTGCGCCTTTTACGCGAAATCGGGCAAGTCGCGTACAATTCCCAGTTGTCGTTGAGGTGATTTATACGACCGGTTCGACGCCTTCTCCGGGCTTCTACGGGGCGTCCCGTAACAGGTTGCTAAGGGGTCCCCACTAAAACTTGATTTAATTTCGACCGACTCACTCGCGCGTCCTTATCCCTTTGTTGCCGGAGCCTCCCGTGAAATTGAGCAATCTGAAGATCGCCCCCAAGCTCGGCATTCTTGTCGGCGTCACCTTGTTTGGCCTGTGTATTTCCGGGGTTCTTGCCGGCTATCTGATGAAGCGCGAGATGGTGAATGCGCGCATCGACCAGGCCAAGGCCATCGTCGAGATGGGTCGCAACTATGCGATTACGCTGAAGAAGCGCATCGACGCCGGCGAGCTGACGAAGGACGCCGCGATGACGGAGCTTCGGCGCTATGGCAACGCGATGACCTACGACAAGGGCGCCGGCTATCTGTTCGGCACCTCCTATGATGGCATCACGCAGCTCGCGCCCGATCCCAAGCAGATCGGTATCGATCGCATGGACGTCGAAACCAACGGCCGCAAGCTGAACCGCGAATTGATGGCAGGCGTGAAGGCCAACGGCGACACGATGCTGTATTATGAATATGTGAAGCTCGGTCAGGACACGCTGATCCGCAAGATCGGCTATGCGATGGCAGTCCCCGGTCTCGACATGTTCATCGGCACGGGCGCCTATCTCGACGATATCGACGCCAAGATGGGCCCGGTCTACTGGCTGCTTGGCTTCGCCATGCTCGGCATCATGATCGTCGCCGGCAGCGTTGCCTGGCTGATCGGCCGCAGCATCAGCCGTCCGCTCGCGCTGCTCGGTACCCGCATGAAGGATCTCGCCGACGGCAAGCTCGAGGGCGACATCCCCGGTGTCGGCCGCAGCGATGAGGTCGGCGCGATGGCTTCGACCGTCCAGATATTCAAGGACAACGCTGTTCGCATTCGCGGTCTGGAAAGGACCGAAGCGGATGCCAAGGATCGCTCCGCGGCGGAACGTCGCAGCACGATGGAGGGCATTGCCAGCGACTTCGAACGCAGCGTCAACGGCATCGTCCGCTCGGTCTCCTCGGCCGCGACGGGCATGCAAGCCACGGCGCAGTCGATGACCGCGACCGCCAGCGACGCCTCTACGCGTGCGGCGACTGTCGGCGCGGCCTCACAGAGAGCGTCGGGCAATGTCGGCACGGTTGCTGCGGCCGCGGAAGAGCTGTCGAGCTCGGTTGCGGAAATCTCCCGCCAGGTGACGCGCTCGACCGAGGTGGCGAGCCGCGCCGTCAACGACGCCGAACGCACCAACGCCACGGTGCAGGGGCTCTCCACCGGAGCCGAGAAGATCGGCGAGGTGGTCAAGCTGATCCACTCGATCGCCGCGCAGACCAATTTGCTCGCCCTCAACGCTACCATCGAGGCGGCCCGTGCCGGTGAATCCGGTCGCGGTTTCGCCGTCGTCGCCTCCGAGGTCAAGGCGCTTGCCAACCAGACCGCCAAGGCGACCGAGGAAATCTCCGCCCAGGTCGCGGCGATGCAGACCTCGACCAGCGATGCGGTCGCAGCCATCGGCGGTATCACCCAGACCATCGCCGAGATGAGCGAGATCACCGCGGGCATTTCCGCGTCGATCGAGCAGCAGGGCGAGGCCACCCGCGAGATCGCCCGCAACATCCAGTCGGTCGCGGCCGGCTCGAGCGAGATCAACACCCATATCGGCAGCGTCGCCTCGGCCGCGGAAGCCACCGGTACGGCCGCCTCCGACGTGCTGACCAATGCCCGCGAGCTGGACAACCAGTCCGGCGCGCTGCGCAGCGCGGTGGATGGCTTCCTCGCCAAGGTGCGCGCAGCGTAAGACAGATTCTCGTGCCCCGGACGCAGCGCAGCGCTTCTTCAGCGGTGCGCTGCAGAGCCGGGGCCCATGCCTGTCGCATTCTGGGTCCCGGCTCTGCGTCGCACCGCTTCGCGCTGCGCCGTGTCCGGGACACGAGACCGTCCTACTGCTTCTCGATCCCCGCTTCCCGGATCAGTTTCTCCCACAACACCAGCTGTTCGTTCACGAACGTGCCGAGCTGCTCCGGCGTGCCCGAAAATGCGTCCATGCCGAGGGTGGCGAGCTGGGTCTTGATTTCCGGCTTCTCGACGATCTTCCGGATCTCGGCGTTGAGCCGCGTCACGATGTCCTTGGGCATACCGGCGGGACCAAAATAGCCCTGCCACGACGAGATGTCGAAGTCCGGCACGCCGGCCTCCTGCATCGAGGGCAGGGTCGGCACCAGCGATGAGCGGTCCTTCGTCGTCACGGCGAGCGCACGTAGCGCGTTGCCCTGGACGTGGGGCAGGCCGGTTAGGATATCCACGAACATCATCGACACGCGGCCGCCCATGACGTCGTTGAGCGCCGGCGGCGAGCTCTTGTAGGGCACGTGCAGGAGGTCGAGCCCGGCATTGTGCGCAAAGGTCGCGCCTGACACGATCGCCGAGGACGAGCCCGAGGCGTAGCTCAGCTTGCCGGGATTGGCCTTGCCGTAGGCGACCAGCTCGCCGACGGTCTTGGCCGGTACTTCCGGGTGGATCACCAGCATGAAGGGCAGGTCGCCGGTGCGCGCGATCGGGGTGAAGTCCTTGACCGGATCGTAGGTCAGGCTTTTGAGCAGATAGGGATTGGCCGAATGCGTGGTGTTGGTGGTCACCAGCAGCGTGTAGCCGTCGGGGGCGGCACGCGCGACATAGGTCGCGGCGATCATGCCGTTGGCTCCCGCCTTGTTCTCGATGACGATGCCGACGCCCAGCGCCTGCGACAAATGCTGCGAGATCAGCCGCGTCGTGGTGTCGGTGCCGCTGCCGGCAGCAAACGGCAGCACCAGCGTGATGTTGCGGCTCGGATAATTGTCGGCCTGCGCAGCGGATGCGGCGGCGAGACAAAGAGCGGCGGTGCCGACGGCACGCAGGTTTCGGATCAACGCTGAAAGCATGTCTGGTCGTTCCCTCTTTTTTCGTTGGCGGGGAACCTAGCGTCTCCTCGTTGAAATCGGAAGGCGCGAGTTTGTCGCCTTGTCTCCGCACCGCGGAATTACTTCACCGCAGAGCCCTGGCGCGAGGCGATCACGACGCCGGCGAGCACCAGCAGGTAGCCGATCAAATGGAAAGGCTGGAGCTTTTCGCCGAGCAGCAGGATCGCCATCGCTGAGCCGAACACCGGCACCAGATGGAAGAACGGCGCGGCGCGATTCGGGCCGATCAGCGCCACGCCGCGGTTGAAGAAGAGATAGGCCAGCGTCGAGGGAAAGATCAGGATGTAACCCAGCGTCCCCAGCGTCACCGTGTCGAATTGCATGACATGGCCGCTCCAGGCCTCCCAGATCGCGGTCGGGAGCAGCATCGTCGCGCCGCAGCAGGTGGTGAAGGAGAGAAACGAGAGCTGGTGGATCTTCGGTCGCCGCGGAATGAAGGCGGAGTAGATCCCGAACGCGACCAGCGAGGAGGCGAACATGATGTCACCCCGGTTGAAGCTGATGCTTGCGAGCGCCGCGAAATCGCCGTGCAGGATGATGACGAGCACGCCGAGCAGCGAGATCGCGATGCCGGCGAGCTGCGCACCCGTCAGCCGGACGCCGAACAGCACCAGCGACCATAGCGCCACGAACAGCGGTCCGGCCGACTGGATCAGCAGCGCGTTCAGCGCTTCCGTATATTGCATCGCCCAGTACGAAACCGCGTTGTTGAAGGCAAAGCCCACCAGCGACAGGAACAGCATCAGCGGCAGGCTTTTGCGCAAATTCGGCCAATCGCGCTTCAGATGCGGCCAGGCGAACGGCAACAGGATCAGGAATACGCCGAACCAGCGGATCGTGGTCACCGTCAGCGGCGGCACATGCGCGCCGACATGGCGCGCGAGCACGATGTTGCCGGCCCAGAACAGTGAGCTCAGGCTGAGCAGCAGATAAGGCTGGTTGTTGAGCCAACTGGCCGGATTGGGGGGCTTTGGCGCGGGCGAAGCGATCGTCATTGGCGTTGGATACAAGCTTGCGCCGGATTTGCGTAGTGACACAAGTCACGTCGCCGCAATGCTACAATGCAGGCATGACCAGAGGAGGCGGCATTGGCGGTTAATATGTTGAACATCGACGGCCTGGGGCGGCTCGATCAGGATGCCCCGGTGGTGATGCTGAATCTGATGCGCTTCCACGAGCGTTCGTGCGACGGCGACGGATCCGGTTGGGACGCATACTTGCGCTACAGCGCCGTCACAGTGCCCATGATCAAGGCGCGCGGCGGCACGCTGCTCTGGACCGGCGACGCCAAGGCGGTCGCGCTCGGCGCGCAGCAGGGAAACGATTGGGATTTCGCGGCGCTGGTCTATTATCCCACCGTCGCGGCTTTCCTCGCCATGATGACGTCAGAAGCCTATGAGACGGAGGCCGACCCGCATCGCGTCAACGGCTGCGCGGAGCACGTCATCATTGCGACGAGCGAGGCGTACAGCAAGTTCAAGATCGGCTGACGTTGGGCGTCAGTTATGTCGCCTGCTTCCGCGACGCCACGAACACGCCGGCCAGCACCAGCGCGAACCCGAGGAAGTGGAACGCCTGCGGGTTTTCGCCGAGGAACGCCATCGCCATGATCGAGCCGAACACCGGCACGACGTGGAAGAACGGTGCGGCGCGGTTGGCGCCGATCAGGCGGACACCACGGTTGAAGCAGAGATAGGCGAGCGTTGACGGAAACACCGCGACATAGAACAGGGTCAGGAGGTTGGGTCCGTCGAGTTTCATCAGGGGACGCGCGGACAGCTCCCAGATCTCCAGCGGAATGAGACAGGCAGCACCGCAGCCGAAAGTGAAGGCGAGGAACGACAGGCCGTGCATCGGCGGCCGCTTCAGTGTCAGCACCGAATACAGCGCGAAGATGATGAGCGCGACGATGAAGATGAGGTCGCCCTTGTTGAAATCGATGTTCGACAGCGTGGTGAAATCGCCATGCAACAGGATGATCAGCACGCCGCACATCGACAGAAGCACGCCAAAAGCCTGCGCCGCGGTGAGCCTGATACCGAGGATGGCCAGCGACCACAGCGCCACGACCAGCGGTGCGGCCGATTGCAACAGGAGAGTATTGAGCGCCTGCGTATGCTCCAGCGCCCAATATTGCAGAGTGTTGAAGGCGCCGATGCCCGTGATCGAGAGCGTGACCATCAGGCCGAGCTTGCCGCGGATCGCGGGCCAGTCCTGCGCCAGATGTTTCCAGGCGAACGGCAGCACCAGCAGGAAGGCGAAGAACCAGCGCAGGAAGGACAGCGTGACCGGCGGGATGTGGCCGGCGGCGAGCCGCCCGACGACGGCATTGCCGGCCCAGCACAGCGCGGTGATGCTGAGCAGCAGGTAAGGCTGGTTGGCGATCCAGCCGTGACCGGATGTCTCCGCGCTTGTGGTCTGGCCGGTGGCGGACATTGTGATTGTTATGGCCCCGCGTCATGCGCCGAAGCCTTCCGGCCCGGCGTTGTCCGGGCCGGCGCGTGGCCCGGCTCCTCTCAAAGACACGGAAATCGAGGCTGCATCAACGGGGGGCGGATGCATCGCGACCATGCAGCGGCAGATGCGGTGCCTTACGCTTTGGTCGAAGCTATCGCACGGCCTCGGAATATTTCTGGATTTTCAGGGGATATCAAAGGCTTGGGATGGGCCTCGGGCCTCGAAAAAGCCCCGTTCTTGCTTGCCTAGAGAGGCTGCTTCCTTTATCCGGTTGGGCTGCCTCGCGTGCGAACGGCCTCTGGCCGGGAATCAGGCTGGGCGCAGGCATGGTCCCGGAAAAGTGGGTACCGGTTTTCCGTTTGGATCATGCCGCTTACAGAGAAATCTTCGAAGGATTACCCGCGAATGGCCAATGTTGTCGTCGTCGGCGCCCAATGGGGCGACGAGGGAAAGGGCAAGATCGTCGACTGGTTGTCGGAGCAGGCGGACATCGTGGTCCGCTTCCAGGGCGGCCATAACGCCGGCCATACCCTGGTGATCAACGGCGAGACCTACAAGCTGGCGCTGCTGCCGTCCGGCGTGCTGCGGCCGTCGAAACTCGCCGTCATCGGTAATGGCGTGGTGTTCGATCCGCAGGCTTTCCTCGACGAAGTTGCAAAACTGAAGGGACAGGGCGTCGCCATCAGCCCGGACAACCTGCGCATCGCGGAGAACGTCACACTGATCCTGCCGTTGCATCGCGAGCTCGATGCGCTGCGCGAATCCTCCAACGCCGCGACCGCGATCGGCACCACCCGTCGCGGCATCGGGCCGGCTTACGAAGACAAGGTCGGCCGCCGTGCCATCCGCTTGATGGACCTCGCCGATCTCGACACGCTCCCGCACAAGATCGACCGGTTGCTTGCTCACCACAATGCATTACGCCGCGGCCTCAATCTGCCGGAGTTCGACGGCAAGGCCATCCAGGACGAATTGACCGCGTTCGCGCCGCAGCTGCTGCCCTATGCCGAGACGGTGTGGCGGCTGCTCGACATCAAGCGGCGCGAGGGCAAACGCATCCTGTTCGAGGGTGCGCAGGGCGCGCTGCTCGACGTCGACCACGGCACCTATCCCTATGTGACGTCGTCCAACACGGTGGCGGCGCAAGCGGCGACCGGCACCGGCATGGGCCCGGGCGCGGTCGGCTATGTGCTCGGCATCTGCAAAGCCTACACGACGCGCGTCGGCCAGGGTCCGTTCCCGACCGAACTCAACAACGAGATCGGCGAGGAGATCGGTCGCCGCGGCAAGGAATTCGGCGTCAACACCGGCCGCAAGCGCCGCTGCGGCTGGTTCGATGCCGTCTTGGTCCGGCAGACTGTCCGCACCTGCGGCATCACCGGTCTGGCGCTGACGAAACTCGACATTCTCGACGGCTTCGATTCGATCGACGTCTGCACCGGCTACATGCTGGACGGCAAGGAAATCGACCATCTGCCAGCGGGCGAGGGCGCCCAGGCCCGGGTCGAGCCGATCTACGAGACCATCGAAGGCTGGAAGGAGCCGACCGCAAACGGCCGTTCCTGGGCCGACCTGCCGGCCCAGGCCATCAAATATGTCCGCCGGATCGAGGAATTGGTGGGGTGCCCCGTCGCGCTGCTTTCCACCAGCCCCGAACGCGAGGATACTATTCTGGTGCAAAATCCGTTTGAGGCTTAACGATATCTTACCGGGACGTGCGCTAGTTGAGTTGAAATGGCTGATTACTATCCGCTGATCGCCCGCGCTATTGCAGCCCTGGACCCCAACGCTCCCGGCGAGAGCCGTCGCGCGCTCTACGAGCGGGCGCGCACGGCGCTGATCGCGCAGCTCCGCAGCGTGCAGCCGCCGCTCTCCGAATCCGAGATCACCCGCGAACGGCTGTCCCTGGAAGAGGCCGTCCGCAAGGTCGAATCGGAAGCTGCCCAGCGTGCCCGCGAGGCCTCGCGCCCCGGTGGCGGCGCCCGCAGCAGCGGCAGCGGCGATGCCTTCCGCCGCGCCAGCACCCGCGCCACCGAGGGCAACTCGCCCGCGCCCCAAACCGCTGCCCCGCCGCGCACCCGTCCGGCTCCGCCGCCGCGCGCCGACCGGCCGTCCTTCAACGTCGATGACCAGGGCGACGCCCCGCGTGGGCCGCGGGCCCCGCGTTTCGACGCGCCGCGCCAGCCGGGTCCGTCGGCACCGCCGCCGATGCCGGAGCCTCCGCCGGCCGGACGTGATCGCGCCAGTGGGCGCCGTCAGCCGGACGTCGGGCCGCCGTTGCCGCCTGCACCGGGCGTACGCGGCTTCCGTGACATCACGGCCGACGCCAATGATCTCGGCGGCGCCGCCGCGCAGGCCAACCGTGCTGCGCGCCGCACCTACGCCAACGTGCCCTCGCCCTCGCCGGAATTCGACCGGCTCGAGCCGAGCCTGGAGAATCGCGCCGCCGGGGAGGCGCCTTATTCCTACGACGAATCGATCGAGGAAGCCGAGCGCTACGCGCCGCAGTCGCAGTCGCCATCGCAGCGTCCGCACATCCCGGTTCTCGACCGCAATACCAAGAAGAAGCGCGCCCGCACCGGCTCCGTGTTTCCGTTCAAGAGCGCAATCGCCGTCGGCATCGTGCTGATCCTGGTCGGTGCCGGCATCCTCTGGGGCAAGCAACTGGTCCAGACCGCGAGCGGCCTGTTCAAGTCTTCGCCGACGCAGGTGGTGGAGGCGCCGAGGGATTCGTCGCAGCCGCAGAGCAAGCCGAAGATTCCGGATCGCGTCGGCCAGCCTTCAGCCAGCGACCAGCCGGTCGCGCCGGTGGCGCAGAAGGTGGTGCTCTATGACGAGGATCCGTCCGACCCCAAGGGCAAGCAATATGTCGGCTCGGTGGTGTGGCGGCTCGAGCCGATCAAGGCGTCCGGCAACCAGAAGGCCGACGTCGCCGTGCGCGCCGACATCGAGATCCCCGATCGCAAGTTCAAGATGACGATGTCGTTCCGCCGCAACACCGACTCGTCGCTGCCGGCGAGTCACACCGCGGAATTGACCTTCATCCTGCCGCCGGATTTCCCGGGCGGCAGCGTCTCCAACGTGCCCGGCATTTTGATGAAGTCGAACGAGCAAGCCCGCGGCACGCCGCTCGCAGGTCTCGCGGTCAAGGTCACCGACGGCTTCTTCCTGGTCGGCCTCTCCAACGTCGATGCCGACCGCAGCCGCAACGTCCAACTCCTGAAGGAGCGCTCCTGGTTCGACGTGCCCCTGGTCTACGCCAACCAGCGCCGCGCCATCATCGCCATCGAGAAGGGCGCTCCCGGCGAGCGCGCCTTCAACGACGCCTTCGCGCAGTGGGGCGACTGAGGTCGCGCCTGACTGTCGTTCACCTTTCCCTCCGGAGAGGTGAACCGGGCATTCAACGATCCAACCGAAATTGAACCGGCGCTATTGCGCAGCAGCTTCTCGTTTGCGCGATCCCGTCGCGGCTGCGTGCTCGCGGTCCATCACGGCACGACAGCCGGGGCTGACCTGCGCCTTTTTGTGAACCATGCAGGCCCTGATCCTGGGGATGTCGGGGATTTCACTCGAGCAGAGCCGCATGGCATCGCCGGAGCACATCTGTTGCGCTTCGGACGAGAAGGCGAGGCCGGGCGATGTCTGGAATGCGACGGCGGTGGTGGCGATGGCGAAGAGAGTTGCGATTGTCTGATAGTGTGTCATGCAGAATGCGTCCCCGAGTTCCGTGGGCTTGAGCCACTTGGTTTTTGGGGCGCCGCACGCGGCTTGATCTGCCGCATGTCACAGCCTTCACGCCGGGACCTCAATCCCGCATGTGGTCGCTCGATCTCTCGTGATGTGCGAATCGAAAAGTGCTGCGCCGCCCGAGCCAAGTATGCGCCATTGTCACGCGGCCGCAATGGGACGCAAAAAGGAATTCGCAATTGTTGCGTACACGTCACGCACAAAAACGGCGCGCGCGATCAGATCAACCGATCGGAGGATACGCTCGCTTGTTCCGCGTCACCCGCGCCAAGCCCTGCGGCGTGTTCCTCGACGGCGGTGACGCCTCTTGCTGTGAGTTCGAACAGATCGCCGTCTTTCATCACGTAACCGTCGGCGATCAGCTGTCCCACCTTGCCTTGCCGATCGTCGGCGAAGGCAACGGACTGACTGATGTCCCTGAGGATCGAGAGCTGTTCGTCGCGCAACATGGCTTCACTCTCCGTTCGAGCGGAATGGTTCCGGTCCTTACATGCCGTGGCTCTGAAACACCTTTTTGCAAGAGCGCGACAGCTTGGCTCTGTTGGCCTGCAAGCAGCCTTGTACCGCCGTGTCGTTGCCGAGCTCTTTTCGGCACAGCCGCGAAGCATCGCGCGAGCAGGCCTGCTGTTCCTGCGGGGTGCCGCCATGACCTTGCGCGCGCGCAGGCAGGCTCGACAGGCCGGTCAGGACCGTCAACGCGATCGTCGTCAGAAAGAACAGTTCGCGGGACATCGGCGGCTCCAAATCTGACAGGTGAGTTTCAAGTCCTGTCTGAACTCGTCGCTATGCCGCTTGTTCCCAAAGGCAGAGCCCGCACGCCGCTATTCAAGGTTCCCGCGGCACTGCTATAACAGGGGGAAGGATGGGGGTGGTTGATGAAACGCTATCTGGTGTTTGCGCTGGTCGGCCCGTTCGTGGGCGGGTTCCTGCTGCTGCTGACGACGACTTATCAGTCCGGCTATTGGGCCCAGACCAACCTCGGCGAGGTCGGCAAGCTGTTCGCAGTGTTCTTCAAATCGCTGCAATACAGCTATCTGTTCGGCTTCCTGCCCTCGCTGATGCTCGGCGCGGTCGACGATATTCTGGTCCACGTCCGCCGGATCGGCCCGGTGCTGCGGATGCTGCTGGTCGGCGTGTTCGCTTTCATCCTGGCTTCCCTGACTTACAGTTCGCGTGGGCCGGATTCGGGCGCGGTGCAGTTCATCCTGTACGGCCTCGTCGGGTTCGTGCCGGCGGTGATTTCATCTTGGCTCGTGCATAAATATGTCGAGGAGCCGCTGCCGGCGGCGGCGCGGAGCTGAGCGCACGACCCCTTGATCAGGGCCGCAGCAACCTCGGCCGCCCTGGCGCGTTGCCTTGAGATCATGACCATGTCCGATGACGATATTCTTGCTCCACGCCGATCCCGTTCGGGAAGCCGCTCGGGCGCGGCTTCTTCGGGCGCCGAGGGGCGTGGGCCGATCATCGACCAGGACGGTCGCGAAATCCGGCCCGAAACGCTGGAGCAAGGCTTTCGCGAATTTCGCTTCGAATTCGGCAAAGATAATCCATTTGCTGGCAGCCCGTTCGGCAATCTGACGCGCGAGCAGCGGATCGCGCGGATCGAGGCGATCGCAAAGCTGCTCGACGTCGCTTTCGTCCTGCCCGGCACCAATATCCGCTACGGCATCGACGGGCTGATCGGACTGATCCCCATCGTCGGCGACATCATCACGACCGCGATCTCGCTGTGGCTGGTGCGTGAGGCCCGCGCGCTCGGCGCGCCCTGGTACCTCACCGCGCGCATGCTCGGAAATGTCGCCGTCGACGGCGTGGTCGGCATCGTCCCGTTCGCAGGCGACGCCTTCGACGTCATGTTCCGCGCCAATATGCGCAACGTGCGCCTGTTGCGCCGCTGGCTCGACAAGCAGCCGCGCACCTGACACTCCCCAAAACGCAAAAAGCGCGACGGCTTATGGCCATCGCGCCTTCAGCGCACATCGGAGACTTACGATAAAGCAGACTTGCGATAAAGCAGGCTTGCGAGAAAGCTTACGCCGCGTCGGCGTCGGCGTTCTCGACGGGCTCAGGCTTGCGGTGACGGGGCAGCGGGAAGGCTTCGCTCTCGTAAAGCGAGCGGATCCCGTTCTGGTCGAAGCGCGCTTCCTCGACCTGGAGATAGGCGCCGTTCAGCGAATCCGTCGGCAGCTGCTCCATTGCGAACTGCACGGCTTCGGCCGCGGTACCAAACCGCCGATAGGTGAAGCCCGCGCGCTTCTTCTTGCGGATCGCGGCGGGAAAGAGTTCGGCGGAGGTGTTGAAGTTGAACGGACGCAGTGGACGCATGGTCAAAGACCTCGTGATCGCTCTGGGGCTTTAAGCGCGTGGGATTTGGACGGGCGGAGGCCACGATCAGGTGGGCCCGCCGCACATGTCATTTTCGTCCTCTAATATAGGCCGTTTTGACAAAATTGCGACCCCTGCGATGAGAGATGATGAATCCACGCATGGCAGGTCCGCGACTTGGAAAGTCGCAATAACATCAATGGCTTGATTGGTTTATAGCTTACCGAGGAGCAGCAGCACGAGCAGCACCACCAGCACGAGGCCGCCGATCCCCATGCCGGAATGGCCCATCCCGTAGCCGTAGCCACCGAAGCGGCCCGACAGACCGCCGAGCAGATAAATGATCACCAGGATGATCAGGATGGTCCCAAGCGTCATGGCATCCTCCCTGGCGGCCGCCGAAACACGATGGTCGGCCGCACCGCCAAAGAAGAAAAGCACATCGTGTCCCCCGGTTCCATGACGGAACCGGGGGACACGCAACGATTATTTCGGCTCGAGCTTCAGCGCCGCCGAGTTGATGCAATAGCGCAGGCCGGTCGGTCCGGGGCCGTCAGGGAAGACATGGCCGAGATGGCCGCTGCACTTGGAGCACAGCACCTCGGTGCGGATCATGCCGTGGGTGACGTCCTGCTCCTCGTCGACATGGCTCTCGACGGCGGGCTGGGTGAAGCTCGGCCAGCCGCAGCCGGAATCGAATTTCGCATCGGATTCGAACAGCTCGTTGCCGCAGCCGGCGCAGGTATAGGTGCCGGCGCGGTGGTCGTGCTCATATTCGCCGGAGAAGGGACGCTCGGTCGCCTTTTCGCGCAGCACCGCGTACTGCATCGGCGACAACTCGCTGCGCCATTGCTCTTCGCTCTTGATGACCTTGTCGTCTGTGGTTTTCGTCTTGGTGTCGGGCATGGGTCTCCCGTCTTTTTTGGTGATCTCGCGATCAGTTGGTAGCCTTGCTGGCACTCACCAGCGTCGGCTTCTCAATGTAGTTATCCGCGAACAGCTTTTTCAGGTTCTCTACCTTCGGGAGATCGTTGTAGGCGATATAGGGCTGGTTCGGGTGCAGCGTCAGATAGTCCTGATGATAGGCCTCCGCCGGATAGAACGCCTCCAGCGCGCCGACCTTGGTCGCGATCGGCTTGCTGAAGACCTTGGCGCCGTTGAGTTGGGCGATATAGGCTTCGGCCACCTTCTTCTGCTCGTCGGAGGTGGTGAAGATCGCCGAGCGATATTGCGTGCCGCTGTCGGGTCCCTGCCGGTTGAGCTGGGTTGGGTCGTGCGCCACCGAGAAGTAGATCTGCAGGATCTTGCCGTAGGAGATCTTCTTCGGATCGTATTTGATCTCGACCGCTTCCGCATGGCCGGTTCGGCCGCTCGAGACAGTCTGGTAGTCGGCCGTCGCCTTGGTGCCGCCAGCATAGCCGGAAACCGCGTTGAGGACGCCCGCAGTGTGCTGGAACACGCCCTGCACGCCCCAGAAGCAGCCTCCGGCGATCACGGCGGTTTGGGTCCCGCTTGCGGGTGCCGCATCCACTGCGGGAGTTGGGATCACGACCGCGTCCTCGGCGGCCCGGGTCGGCGCGGCAAAAGCCAGCGTCAGGGCGGTGGTTGCGGCGAGCAGGGACAGGATGGCAGGTCGGCGCATGGCAATCCTCTTTCGGAAGGTCTGACAGTCTAGGGCGGTTGGAGCCGGGCGAACAGCCTGCCCGGCATTTACAGACATTCGAGATACGGGACGGCCGGACGATTGTTACGGCCGGACGGACACGAGTCTGTGAAAAACGCGGCCTGGGACAGTCCGGCTTGGCGAGGACCGGAACTCCGCGCTAGATGAACCCGCGCGATCGATGATCGACCTAAAGATTGATGGCTGGAGCTGACCTGACAACATGCTGCGCGTCATATCCCTGACCTTTGTCGCCGTGCTCGCCGGCTTGGCCGTCTGGAGCTCGATCGCGGCGGCCGGTTCGCAATCCGGCGACGACCTCGCGATTTGCCGCGACCGCCAGGCGGATGCGCAGGCCAGGGCGCAGGCCTGCGACAATCTGCTCAACGCCGACCGTGTCGCCGGCAAGGACAAGGGCATCGCGCTCTCCGTGCGCGGCAATACGCTGATCAACAAGCGCGACTACCTCCACGCGATCGAGACCTTGTCCATGGCCGTCGATCTCGATCCCGACAACGTCGTCACGCTCAATTTGCGCGGCCTTGCCCATGAGCGGACGGGCCAGGACGACCTTGCGATGGCGGACTACAACCTCGCGCTCCAGAAGCGTCCGACCTACGGTGTCCCCTACAACAACCGCGGAATCATACAGCTGCGCCGGGGTGCGCTGCAAAGCGCGCTCGACGATTTCAACCTGTCGATCAAATACGCGCCCAAGTTCCTGCTCGGCTACACCAACCGCGCCCGCGTCCGCACGCTGATGAAGGATTTTGACGGTGCGATCGCCGATTTCGCGGAGGCCGAGAAGATCGAGCCGGCCGCGCAGCAGATCACCAGCAACCGCTGCATCACCTACGGCATGATGGGCAAGTTCGACCAGGCCTTCGCCGACTGCAGCCGCCTGATCGAGAAGCAGCCGAAGAACACTTACGCGATCAACAATCGCGCCGACGTCAACATGTTGAAGGGCGATTTCGACGCCGCGCTGAAGGACTACAACACGGCCATCCAGATCAACCCGAACAACGTCCGCGCACATTCAGGCCGCGGCCAGATCTACGAGCGCAGGAAGGATCTCGCCCAGGCCCGCGCCGACTATCGCGCGGCAGCCTATTCGCTGACGAAGTTCGACGAGCTCGACGTCGCGCGCGCCCGCGCGATCGCGCGGGAACGGCTCGCCGCGCTGACACCGCAGGCGCCGGCCGGATCAACGGGGCGCCGTGTGGCGCTTGTGATCGGCAACGGCGCCTACAAGAACGTCCACGCCTTGCCCAACCCGCCCCGCGACTCGAAAATGATCGCAAGCGTGCTGCGCGATGTCGGCTTCCAGACCGTGATATCCGTCAGCGACCTGACCCGCGACAAATTCTTCGAAGCGTTGCAGACGTTTGCCGCCGAGGCGGAGAAGGCGGATTGGGCGGTGGTCTATTACGCCGGCCACGGGTTCGAGATCGGCGGCGTCAACTATCTCGTTCCTGTCGACGCCAAGCTCGCTGCGGACAGGGACGCCGAGACCCAGGCGGTTGCGCTGGAGCAGGTGATTGCCGCCGTCGGCGCCGCGCGAAAGGTGCGTCTGGTGATGCTGGATGCCTGCCGTGACAATCCGTTCGCGCCGACCATGCAGCGCACGCTGTCGCTCAAGTTGGTCGACAAGGGCTTTTCCAACATCGAGCCCGGCGCCGGCTTCATGGTGGTCTACGCCGCCAAGCACGGCGAGACCGCGATGGACGGCGATGGCGGCGCCGACAGCCCCTTCGCCACCGCGCTCGCCCGCGAGATCAAGGTGCCGCGCGTCGAGATCCGAAAACTGTTCGACATCGTCCGCGACGACGTCTGGGTTGTGACCAAGCACGAGCAGCAGCCGTTTTCGTACGGCTCGCCGCCGGGGCGGGAGGATTTTTATTTCGTCGCGGGGAAGTGAGAGATCTTAGGTGCGTACGGCGGATTAGCGAAGCGTAACCCGCAAACTTCGTTCCGCATTCGCTGAAGCATGGTGGTGGGTTACGCCTCCGGCTAACCCACCCCACGGTCTCACACCACAATGCTCAGCCGCTTCGCCGCCCGCGTGATCCCCGTGTACAGCCACCGTGCCCGGCTCTCCTGAAACGCAAAGCTCTCGTCGAACAGCACGACGTCGTCCCATTGCGAGCCCTGCGACTTGTGCACGGTCAGCACATAGCCGTAGTCGAACTCGTCATAGGGCTTGCGCTGCTCCCAGGCGATCGCCTCGACGCCGCCCTCGAAGCAGTCGGCGCGCACCGAGACCTTCGTCACCTTGTGGCCAAGATCCTCGTCCGGCGACAGCCGCATGCTCAGGATTCTCGATTTCGAGCGCGTGGTGTTGCGCGACTTCACGCGCCACAGGCCGCCGTTGAACAGGCCCTTCTTGCGGTTGTTGCGCAGGCACACCAGCTTGTCGCCGGCGACCGGAAAGGTGTCCTCGATGTTCTGGCGCTGACGCACCCGCATATTGTACGCGCGCCGCGTGTTGTTGCGGCCGACCAGGACCTGGTCGGCGGCCATGACGCGATCGGGATCGAGCTCCTTGCGCGACACCACCTCGCTCTCGCCGTAGCGGCCGATGTCGAGCTCACGTCCCTCGCGGACGTCCATCGACATCCGCACGATCGGGTCGTCCTGGGCCTGGCGGTGCACCTCGGTCAGCATCGCGTCGGGCTCGGTATTGGTGAAGAAGCCGGCGCCCTGGATCGGCGGCAGCTGCGCGGGATCGCCCAGCACCAGCAGCGGGCAGTCGAACGACATCAGGTCGCGGCCCAATTCGGCATCGACCATCGAGCATTCGTCGATCACGATCAGCTTGGCCTTCGAGGCCGGGGCGTCGTCCCACAGCTCGAAGCTCGGCTGCTCCTCGCCGGATTCGCGGGTGCGGTAGATCAGCGAATGGATGGTGGAGGCCTCGTCGCAACCCTTGTTGCGCATGACCAGCGCCGCCTTGCCGGTGAAGGCAGCGAATTTCACCTCGCCGTCGACGCCGTCGGCGATGTGACGCGCCAGCGTGGTCTTGCCGGTGCCGGCAAAGCCGAACAGGCGGAACACCGGCGGCGTGCCGTTGCGGCCGGGTTTTGCCTTCAGCCAATCGCCAACGGCTTTGAGCGCGGCATCCTGATGCGGGGTGAATGTGGCCATGTCTGTCTTGAGGAGGGGCGAAACGGAGCGATTCGCAATCCCCAAAACTAACCATTCGCACCGCCGGTTCAAGCGCGGGACGATCGCATTTAACTGCCGTTTCCCTGCCGCCCATCCTTCGAGACGCCCGCCTTTGGCGGGCCCTCAGGATGAGGACGGAGTGCGCGGCAGCGCTTTCGACAGGCAAAGATGCCGCTCAGCCTCGTCCTGAGGAGACCGCAAAGCGATGGTCTCGAGGGACGAGGCGCTCGCTCAGGCCAAGCGGCCCAAACATGCGCTTATGGCGCACACTGCTACGTGCGGTCGAGGAATCGTTCTCCCGCACGACGGAATTGCTGCTCCGTAGACAGCGCCGCCTCGCGCATTAAGATGAGCGCAAGAACAATAAGCGGGCAAGAAAACTTGGGAGAGACGTCGTCATGAAGTTCGGCATCTTCTATGAGCTGCAACTGCCAAGGCCCTGGGTGGCCGGCGACGAGCTCAGGCTCTACCAGAATGCGCTGTCGCAGATGGAACTCGCCGACCGGCTCGGCTACGACCATGCGTGGGTTGTCGAGCATCACTTCCTCGAAGAATACTCGCATTCGCCCTCGCCGGAATCCTTCCTCGCGGCGGCCAGCCAGCGCACCAGGAACATCAGGCTTGGCCACGGCATCCTTCAGCTCACCACCAACCATCCCGCCCGCGTTGCCGAGCGCGTCGCCGTGCTCGACCTGCTCTCCAACGGCCGCTGCGAGTTCGGCATGGGCGAGAGCGCGTCCATTACCGAACTCACGCCGTTCGGACGCGACATGGAAACGAAGAAAGAAGTTTTCGAGGAAGCGGTCAGTGCGATCTTCCCGATGTTCAAGGACGCGGGCTCCGAGCATCACGGCAAGTACTTCGACATCCCATTGCGCAATGTCGTGCCGAAACCGGTGCAGAAGCCGCATCCGCCGTTGTGGATGGCCTGCTCGCAGCTGCCGACCATCGAACGTGCCGGCCGTTACGGCTTTGGCGCGCTCGGCTTCCAGTTCGTCAGCGCGGACGCCGCGCACGCTTGGGTGCACGCCTATTACAACGCCATGACCAAGCGTCTGGCAAAGCTCGCCGACTATGAGATCAACCCGAACATGGCGTTGGTATCGTTCTTCATGTGTGCCAAGACGGACGAGGAGGCCCGCGCCCGCGCCGACGGCGCCACCTTCTTCCAGTTCGCGCTGCGCTTCTACGGCGCCTCGCAGAACCGCCAGCGTCCCGCGCCCTACACCGTCAACATGTGGGACGAGTACAACAAGTGGAAGCGCGACAATCCCGAGGCGCAGGAGGCCGCGCTGCGCGGCGGCCTGATCGGCTCGCCCGAGACCATCCGCAGGAAGCTGAAGCGCTTCCAGAGCTCGCATATCGACCAGGTGATCCTGCTTAATCAAGCGGGCAAGAACAGTCACGAGCATATCTGCGAATCGCTCGAGCTGTTCGGCCGCGAGGTGATGCCGGAGTTCCAGAACGATCCCGCGCAGGAAACCTGGAAGCAGGGCGTGATGAGCGGTGAGATCAAGCTGGAAGAGATCGACACGGAGGCCTTCACCGACCGCTACGGCAAGCTCGCCGTCACCGTCGCGCCAGCGAAGGCGGCGGCGGGGTAGGGCGTCTTCCGGCCCGCGATCTTTGCTGATAGGCTTCGGCAAAACGCGGCAGGGAGAGAACGATGCGGTCCCGCGGGACAGGCTCAGGCTCAAGCTTGGCGGCCGGCGACATCGCGCCCGCGGTGCTCGCGATCGGCCGCCCCGACTTTCCAAATGTCTTGATCGACACGCTGCGTCGGCAGGCCGATGTCGGCCATTGCATGGTGTTCGCGTTGAGCCGTGCCGGCGCCGCACACTGCCTGCTCGATGCCGGCAACATCCCGATCGGCGGCGATCTCGGCGCGGCCTATGCCGGGCAGTTCCACGAATCCGACCCCAACCGCGATGCGCTGTTCGAAGGGAAGGGGCGCGCGCCGATCGTACTGCCGGCCTTCGCGCCCCGCATGTACGGCGCGCGCTACCGAAAAATGTTCTTTGTGGATTCCGGCATCGTGGACAAATGCGCGACCGCGATCTGGGTCGACGACACCTGCTTCTACGTCAATTTCTATCGGATCGCCGCCCAGGGCCGCTTCAGCGCCGAGCAGCATGAGCGGCTCCGAACCATTGCACCAGCAATTGGCGCGAGCGTGGCGCGCCATTTCCAGCAAGGCGCGGCGACCACCGATCAGACTCTCGCCACGCTGTTTGCGACGCGCACGCCGCTCGCCAGCCTCACCTCGCGCGAGCAGGACGTTTGTCGTCGCATCCTCTCCGGCTTCAGCTCCGAGGCGATCTCGCAAGCACTCGGCATCAGCCTGCATTCGACGCTGACCTACCGCAAACGCGCCTATGAGCGGCTTGGCATCTCCTCGCAGAGCGAGCTGTTTGCCATCGTGCTGCGCCTGCTGGCTGGCCCCCGCAGCCTGAATTGAGGGTGCTTCAGGTCCGCGAAGAGTTCGGCGTTAACCATCTCCACGGTTCCAGTCTGAGCGAGATCGCTTCGAAGTTTCTTAAATTTTGCCGCGTACCTCTCTTGGGCATGGTGACCTGGGGAGAGAGATGAGTAAGCGGGCCAAACGTGGAAAGGCAGAGACGTTCGCGCTGCCTATGGCCGGGAGAGTTGCGATTGGCGCCGTGGCCATCGCGGCATTGGGGTACAGTTTGCTGTCTCGCCCGGCGAGCGTGCAACCGATCCGAAAACCGTCTGCAAACCAAGCCATGGCGTCGTCAACTCCGGTTTACGTGTCAACTCCAGTTCATGCATCAGCGCCGGCTCCGGCTCCGATTCCGGCCCGGACGCCTCAAGTCGAACCACCAAAAGCTGCTGACGGTCCCGGAGCATTTGTTCGGCAGGTCATTGACTACACCAGCCACCAGGCGCCGGGCACCGTGATCATCGATACCGGAAACACGTTCCTTTATTTCGTTCTGAACGACAGGCAAGCGATGCGCTACGGCATCGGTGTTGGCCGCGAAGGTTTCACGTGGTCCGGTGAACAGACTGTGGCCCGTAAAACAGAATGGCCGGATTGGCGTCCGCCTGCGGAGATGGTTGTGCGTCAGCCTTATCTGCCGCGGTTTATGGCGGGCGGCCCCGGCAACCCGCTCGGCGCTCGGGCGATGTATCTGGGCGAGACCGAGTATAGAATTCACGGCACCAACAAGCCCGATACGATCGGGAAGCGGGTTTCGTCTGGCTGCATCCGCCTGACCAATGAAGACGTCGTGGACCTTTTTGAGCGGGTGAAAATCGGAGCGAAAGTGATCGTGCTTCCGACAACCGCTGCCCGTCGACCATCCGAGGGAGCACCGCCCGACGCCGCTTCCCGATCGCCGGACCCGGCATTGCTGTCGAACCGACCCTCGGCAACTAACGCGCAGATGCAGTCATCTGGACCGAAGATTGCCGAGGCCCAGTAACTCCAACTCCGTCCGTCCCTATCGCTAGGGACAGACCCGGGTCGCGGAGTTCGCTAGTCTGTCCTGAAGCACAGGAGAATTCAGGGGAGGCCGTCTTGAGCACCGCGCCGCGCATCGACATCGACCCTGTCGCGTTCTGGGCCGACCCCTACCCGATGCTCGCGACAATGCGTAAAGAGGCGCCGATCGCCTTCGTACCGCAACTCGGCTCGACGCTGCTGACGCGCCGCGACGACATCTCGATCTCCGAGAAGCAGATCGACGTGTTCTCCTCGCACCAGCCGGCCGGCCTGATGAATCGGCTGATGGGCCACAACATGATGCGCAAGGACGGCGAGGCGCACCAGGTCGAGCGCCGCGCGATGTTTCCGACGGTGTCGCCGAAGACGGTGAAGGCGCACTGGACCGCGCAATTCCAGGCGCATGCTGACCGCATCATCGATGCAATCGTTCCGGGCAGCCGGATCGACTTCATGCGCGACTTCGCGCTGCCGTTCTCCGGCGAATGCCTGAAGTCCATTACCGGCCTCACCAATATCGGCTTTGGGGACATGGATGCATGGTCGCAGGGCATGATCGAGGGCATCGCCAACTACACCGGCGACGCGACCGTCGAGGCGCGCTGCCATGCGGCGACATCAGGCATCGATGCGGCGATCGACGACATCCTGCCGGTGATGCGCAAGCATCCTGACCGGAGCATCCTTGGCGTGCTGCTCGCTTCGGGCATGTCGATGGAGAGCGTGCGCGCCAACGTCAAACTCGCGATATCAGGCGGCCAGAACGAACCGCGCAAGGCGATCGCCGGCACGGTGTGGGCGCTGCTGTCCCATCCCGAGCAGCTCGATCTCGTGCGCAAGGGCGAGGTGACCTGGCTCCAGGCCTTCGAGGAATATGCCCGCTGGATCTCGCCGATCGGCATGTCGCCGCGGCGCATCGCAAAGCCGTGGAGCATCCGCGACGTCTCGTTCGAACTTGATGAGCGTGTGTTCCTGATGTTCGGCTCGGCCAACCGTGACGAGAAGCATTTTGAGCGCGCCGACCAGTTCGACGTGCGGCGTGATACCGCCAAGAGCATCGCGTTCGGCGCCGGTCCGCATTTTTGCGCCGGCGCCTGGGCCTCGCGCGCCATGATCGCCGATGTCGCGCTGCCGACTTTGTTTGCACGTGCCCAAAAGCTCGAGCTTGCCGACGACGAGCCGGTGCGGATCGGCGGCTGGGCGTTCCGCGGGCTGCAGAATTTGCCGGTGAGGTGGCTGCATTAGCCCGCCAGAGGCGGGTCCATCCCGAACGCCGCCACGATCTCATCTTGCCCCCGTTTTGCCCGACGAGTCAAACGAATTTCGGATATACGTAAGTCATTGTTTTCGCACGCCCCGGCTACTGTGCATGGGGTTGTTTTCGCGGTTTTTGGTCCGGTCACGAGTCGTGAGACCCAACGCGCTCGGCATTCACATCCGCGTGCAGAAAAATTCCATCTTCATTCGCTCCACCGCTTGAAAGATTAATCGTGCGCGCGGCACCGGGCGCAGTGCTCGCATCGCTATTTTCTCGCGCGTCTCGACACCTCCGATAAGTCGCACCATCATTTGGGCAAGATGAATGATGACGGCCACGTGCGGCCGGGAGTGCGGAATGCAGCGTCGGGACTTTCTCAAATTATCCGTCGGAACTGCGGCAGTCGCTGCATTCGCCTCGCGCGCCAAAGCGCAAGGAACGTCACAAAGCGCGGTGAAGGAAATTCGGGTCGGCTACCAGAAGACCGGCGTGCTCGTCATCACGCGCCAGCAGGCGTCCTTGGAAAAACATTTCAATCCGCAAGGCATCGAGGTGAAATGGGTCGAGTTTTCCTCGGGGCCTCCGATGATGGAGGCGATGAATGTCGGCAGCGTCGATTTCGGCTCGGTCGGCGATTCCCCGCCGGTGTTCGCCCAGGCCGCGGGCGCGGCAATCGTCTATGCCGCCGGCCAGCCCATCACCAACGGCCAGGGCATTTTGGTGCCGAAGGGCTCGCCGATCCGCACCATCGCTGACTTGAAGGGCAAGCGCATCGGCTTCACCAAGGGCTCCAGTGCCCACAACATCGTGGTGCAGACGCTGGAAAGGGCCGGTCTCACCTACGCCGACATCACGCCGGTCTATTTGACGCCGCCGGATGCCGGGCCTGCCTTTGCCAATGGCAGCATCGAGGCCTGGGCGATCTGGGATCCGTATTTTGCGATCGGCGAGACCAAGCAGGGCGGCCGCATCCTGATCAATGCACGCGAAGTCACCAAGACCAATTCCTTCTACATCGCCAACCGCGATTTCGCGAAGAACCACGGTGCGATCCTGCAACAGATCGTCGACGTGACGACGGCGGCCGGCAAATGGGCCGAACAGAACCGCGACGAGGTCGCGAGATCGCTCGCCGCGATCACCGGCGTCCCGCTGGATATCCAGACCGTCGCAGCCAATCGCGCGAACTTCGTGGTCGGCCCCGTCACCGACGACATCGTCGTCACCCAGCAGGGCGTTGCCGACCGCTTCTACAAGCTCGGCCTGATCCCAAAGCCGATCGTCGTTCGCGACATCGTCTGGCGCAACCCGGCAGCCTGATCGTGCCGACCGATCTTCCCATCCAGAAGGGTTTGAACATGAGACGTATCATTCAGCGTCTGATCGCGGCCATCGTGCTGTCGATCGGCATCGTCGCCGCCGCGGTCGGCACCTCCTACGGTCAAGACAAGGTGGTTCGCATCGGCTATCAGAAATACGGCAAGCTGGTGCTGCTCAAGAGCAAGGGCACGCTGGAGCCGAAGCTCGCGGCCAACGGCTACAAGGTGGTGTGGACCGAATTCCCCTCCGGCCCGCCGCTGCTCGAGGCGCTCAATGTCGGCGCGATCGATTTCGGCAACACCGGCGAAGCCCCGCCGATCTTCGCGCAAGCCGCCGGCGCCCCGATCCAGTATGTCGCCTACGAGCCGCCGGCCCCGAAGGGCGAGGCGATCCTGGTGCCGAAAGACAGCCCGCTGAAGTCTGTCACCGATCTCAAGGGCAAGAAGGTCGCGCTCAACAAGGGCTCCAACGTCCACTATCTCCTGGTCAAGGCACTCGAGAAGGCCGGCGTCAAATATTCCGAGATCGAGCCGGTATTTCTGGCGCCTGCCGATGCGCGCGCCGCCTTCGAGCGCGGCGCGGTCGATGCCTGGGTGATCTGGGATCCGTTCCAGGCCGCCGCGGAAGCGGCGACCGGCGCACGTACGCTCGCTGACGGTACCGACATCGTGGCGAACTACCAGTTCTATTTCTCCTCGAAGAAATTCCTCGAAGCCAATCCTGAGATCGTCGACGCCGTGCTGGCCGAGCTGAGCGCGGTCGACGATTGGGCCGAGGGCGACATTCACGCGGTCGCCGAGCAGCTGGCGCCCGCGATCGGCCTGCCGGTCCCCGTGGTCGAGGTGGCGCTGAAGCGGCAGGCCTACGGCATCAAGCCGATCACCGACGCCGTCGTCGCCGATCAGCAGCAGGTTGCCGACGCGTTCTTCGCGCTCAACCTGATTCCCAAATCCATCAAGATTTCCGACGTGGCGCGGAAGCCAGGATCATGAGCAAGCACATGAGCAAGCAAGCAAACGCCAACATCCTCTGGTTCCTGCCGACCCACGGTGACGGCCGCTATCTCGGCACCGGCTTCGGCGGCCGCGAAGTCAATTTCAACTATCTACGCCAGATCGCGCAGGCCGCCGACCAGCTCGGCTATTTCGGCGTGCTGCTGCCGACCGGGCGATCTTGCGAGGATTCCTGGATCGTCGCCTCTTCGGTCGCGCCGTTCACCGAGCGGCTGCGCTATCTCGTGGCCGTCAGGCCCGGCCTGCAATCGCCGAGCGTGGCCGCGCGCATGACCGCGACGCTCGATCGCATCACCAACGGCCGGCTTCTCGTCAACGTCGTCACCGGTGGCGATCCCGTCGAGAATAAGGGCGACGGCATCTTCCTCGGCCATGACGAGCGCTACGAGGTCACCCGCGAGTTTCTCAACGTCTATAGCGACCTGCTCGCCGGCAAGACCGTCAATGTCGAGGGCAGGCACATCCATGTCGAAGGCGGCAAGCTGCTGTTTCCGCCGGTGCAGTCGCCGCGGCCGCCGCTCTATTTCGGCGGCTCGTCGGATGCCGGTATCGACATCGCCGTCGACGCCGTCGACAAATATCTCACCTGGGGTGAGCCGCCGGCGCTGGTCGCGGAGAAGATCGCCAAGGTGAGGGAGGTCGCCGCAGCACGTGGCCGAAAATTGTCCTTCGGCATCCGGCTCCACGTGATTGTCCGCGAGACCAATGAAGCGGCCTGGCAGGCTGCCAACGAGCTGATCAAGCATGTCAGCGACGAGACCATAGCCACGGCACAGAAGAACTTTGAGCGGATGGATTCCGTCGGCCAGCAGCGCATGGCACAGCTGCATGGCGGCAAGCGCGACAAGCTCGAGATCGCTCCGAACCTGTGGGCCGGTGTCGGCCTCGTGCGCGGCGGCGCCGGCACGGCACTGGTCGGCGACGCCCAGACCGTCGCGGCCCGTATCAAGGAGTATCAGGACATCGGCATCGATACCTTCATCATGTCGGGCTACCCGCATCTGGAGGAAGCCTATCGCTTCGCCGAGCTGGTGTTCCCGCTGCTTTCGCTGGAGCAGCCCAGCAACGTGACCAAGCTTCACTTCAACGGCGGCCCCTTTGGTGAGACGGTCGGCAGCGACTTCCGTCCGCAGCACAAGGTGTCGCAGTCATGAGCCTGATCGACAGCGTTTCGTTCCCGCGCAGTTTTCGCCTGCCGCGCCTCGACGGCCTGATTCAGTGGATCGTGCCGCTCGCCATCATCGCGATCTGGCAGGTTGCCAGCGTCACTGGCTTTGTGCCGACGCGGGTGCTGCCGGCGCCGACCGACGTCGTGCTCGCAGGCTGGAAGCTGCTGCTCTCCGGCGAGCTCGTGCGCAACATCTGGGTCTCGTTCTGGCGCGCCTCGATCGGCTTTTTGATCGGCGGCAGCATCGGCTTCGCGTTCGGTCTCGCCAACGGCCTGTCGCAGCTCTCCTCAAAGCTCACCGACACCACGCTCCAGATGGTGCGCAACGTGCCGCATCTGGCACTGATCCCCCTGGTCATCTTGTGGTTCGGCATCGACGAGAGCGCGAAGTTGTTCCTGGTGGCGCTCGGCGTGTTCTTCCCGATCTACCTCAACACGCTGCACGGCATCCGCACCGTCGATCCCCAGTTGATCGAGATGGGCCGCATCTACGGCATGAACGATGGCGAGCTGTTCCGACGCGTGATCTTCCCGGGCGCGCTGCCCTCGATCTTCGTCGGCATCCGCTTCGCGCTCGGCATCATGTGGCTGACCCTGATCGTCGCCGAGACCATCGCGGCGTCTTCGGGCCTCGGCTACATGGCGATGCAGGCGCGCGAGTTCATGCTGATCGACGTCGTCGTGCTCTCGATCCTGATCTACGCGCTGCTCGGCAAGCTCGCCGACAGCGCCTCCCGCGCGCTGGAGCGCCTGACGCTCTCCTGGCACCCCGCTTATTGGAAACGTTGAGAGTGACATGCAGACAGCCCTTCGTAGCTCCCTTCCGGAAACCGATCTCGCCAGCCGCGCCAATTTCGCGCCTCAGGTCCATGTGCTGCGCGAGGAACGGCCGGCGCAGACCAGCGGCTTGCCGCTCAGCATCCGGGCTTTGCGCAAATCCTACGGCGACAATGAGGTGCTGCGCGGCATCGATTTGCACATCCCGGCCGGCCAGTTCGTTGCGATCGTGGGCAAGAGCGGCTGCGGCAAGAGCACGTTGCTGCGCCTGATCGCCGGCCTGGAAAAGTTTGACGCCGGCAGTATCTCGCTCGGCGACGCGGTGAAACCCGAGGATATCCGCGTGATGTTCCAGGAGCCCCGGCTGTTGCCCTGGGCTCGCGTTCTCTCCAATGTCGAGGTCGGTCTCGGTCGCGATCGTTCATCCAGTGACGCGCACACGCGCGCCGAGAAGGCGCTGACCGAGGTCGGGCTGACCGACAAGCGCGACCAGTGGCCCTCGGTGCTGTCGGGCGGCCAGAAGCAGCGCGTAGCCCTTGCCCGCGCGCTGGTCTCGCGTCCGCGGGTGCTCGCTTTCGACGAGCCGCTTGGCGCGCTGGACGCGCTGACCCGCATCTCGATGCAGCGGCTGCTGGAGCGCGTCTGGCGCGACCAGGGCTTTACCGCGATCCTGGTGACCCACGACGTCGCCGAGGCGGTCGCGCTGGCCGACCGGGTGCTGGTGATCGAGGACGGGCGGATCGCCCATGACGTCGTGGTTAACACGGCCCGGCCCCGCGAACGCGGCTCGGCCGAGCTCGCGGGTCTCGAAGGCTCGATCCTGAGCCACCTTTTGTCGGCGGACGATCGTACCTAAATAGAGAGGGGCCCCGTTTGGGGGCGATGCCATGAATGTAGTGCCCCGCGATCTCATGACCGAAATTGCCGTCACGTCCGCCGATTTCCGCGGCGCCATGCGCCACCTCACCGGCGGCGTCAGCGTCATCACCGCCGGGCGAGGCAAAGACATTACCGGCATGACGGTCACTTCCGTCGCCTCGCTGTCGGTCGAGCCGCCGACGCTGATCGTCAGCATCAATCGCGATGCCTCGTCCTTGCCGCTGATCCGGCGCCACGGCGCTTTCGGCGTGAACATCCTCGCGGCCGATCAGCTCGACGTCGCCGAGCGCTTTGCCGGCAAGGGAGGGCTCAAGGGTGCCGATCGTTTCGCGGGCGCCCGATGGGTAACGGCGGTTTCGGGTGTTCCGCTGCTGGTCGGCGCATTGTCCGCCGTCGATTGCGAGGTCGAGGAGATCGTCGAGCGCCATTCGCATGGCATCGTCATCGGCCGTGTCCGGGATGTCAGGAATTCGACCCGCAACGCTGCGCTGGCCTATTGGCACGGCCAGTACGTGGCGGTCGATCAGGACGAAGACGCGGCCAGGCTTGCGGACGTCAGCGTTCCCACCCACCTCCGGCGCAGCATTTGATCGCCGCCGGACGAGGGGCGCACAGGCTGGCCTTTTCGCTTTCATCGCTCTAGAAGCACCTCGGCCTCCCGCCGGGGGCGGCAATGGAGCGCAATGATGAAACGCGTCGCGACCTGGGCCTTCTACGCCATCGGCGCGCTCGCGATCGCCTATCTCGCGCTCTACGCCTATGCCATGTTCAGCGGCCAACCGATCGTGCCGGGCGACCCCATCCACATCTTCCGCAAGCCGGACGCGCCGAGTTATTCATAGAATACGGCAGGTCTCGTAGGGTGGGCAAAGCGAAGCGTGCCCACCACTTCTATCCAACGAAAACCAATGGCGGGCACGGCGCAAGTGCGCCTTAGCCCACCCTGCGGCACCTACATCACCCCCGCAAAATCGCCAGCGCCAGCGCCTGTGCGCGAGGCACGATGCTGTCGAGCTCGAGATATTCCTCCGGCGTGTGCGCGAGCCCGCCGACGGGGCCGAGGCCACAGATGGTCGACGTGCCGACCGCGGCGGTGAAGCCGGAATCGGCGCAGCCGCCAGAGAACTCACCCTGGAGCGTCGTGAGGCCGGCCTGCTTTGCGGCGGCCTGATAAGTTTCGAACAGCGCTTTCGAATCCGCGCTCTGCACCACCGGGACGAACTCGCCTTTGACCGTCAGCGTCGCACTCGTGCCCGGCACGTAAGACGTCGCGATGATCGCCTCGATCGCGGCCATCACCCTCGCACGATCCGCGGGATCGACGTAGCGCATGTCGATCTGCCCCTCCGCGTAAGGCGCCGTCGTGTTGACGGACTGCCCGCCCGAGACGAGGCCGACGTTCAGCGTGATGCCCTTGTCGAGATCGGTCAGCGCGTGGATCTGCACGATCTTGTGCGCGAGTTCGCCGATCGCGCTGACGCCGGCGGCGAAATTGGCGCCGGAATGCGCGGCTTTGCCAGCGATGGCGACATGCATGAAGATGCCGCCCTTGCGCCCCGTCACGATATTGCCGGTCGGGCGGCCCGGCTCGGAATTGAACACGGCGCGCGCGGCGCGTCCTTCGCGCTCGATCACCGGCCGGGAGGAGGGCGAGCCGATCTCCTCGTCCGAGGTGATCAGCACCTTGATCGGGTGCGGGCTGCCGCCGAATTTATGGAAGGCGGTCGCCACGAATATGTTCATGACGACGCCCGACTTCATGTCGGCAACGCCCGGACCATAGGCGCGCTTGTCTTGAATCGTGAACGGACGCCGCCCGGCCTCGCCCTTGCCGAACACGGTGTCGCGATGTCCCATCAACAGCACCGGCTTCTCGTTGCTGCCGGGCTTTGCGACGTCGGCATGGATCGCATCGCCGAAGGTGGCGTTGTTTTCACGCCGGAACGGGATGCCGTGCTCGGCAAAATGCCGCTCGAACCGCGCCCCGACCGCATCGACGCCTTCCTTGTCATAGGACCCGGAATCGATGTTCACGACATCGCGCAGCAGGTCGATCATCGCCTGCCGCTGCGTCGCCAGCCAGTCCGTGATTTGAGCTTCAGACATGTTTACCCTCGCGTGGTTTTCATGCGGGGTTATAGGGCGTTGCCTGCGGATGGCCTAGTCACGTAGCGCGGTCCCGTTATGCGAGAACCGCCCTCAACGCCGTCATTGCGAGCGACGCGAAGCAATCCAGTCTGTCACCGCGGAAAGATCCTGGATTGCTTTACTGCGCTCGCAATGACGAGGGCGGTAGCCTGCATTCAAACAAAAATGCCCGGGACTTGGCCCGGGCATTCGCATTCTCTCGATCAGCGTAGAGCGCCTACGCCCCCACCATCGGCATGCGCGGATATTCACCCGGCGTGCCGGCGGGCGTAATCGGGATGCCGCCGTCGGAATATTCGTTGAGCTTGTTGCGCAGCGTGCGGATCGAGATGCCGAGGATGTTGGCGGCATGGGTCCGGTTGCCGAGGCAGTGCTTCAGCGTCTCCAGGATCAGGTCGCGTTCGACATCGGCGACGGTGCGGCCGACCAGGGCCCGCGTTACCTGCTCGGCGGCCATGGTGGCATGCGCCACGGCCGGCGCGGTCTTGGCGAGGTCGAGGCGGTCGCCGTCCGGCGTGAGGATGGCGTCGGCGCCGATCTCGTCGCCCTGCGCCATCAGGACCGAACGGTGCATGGTGTTTTCGAGTTCGCGGACGTTGCCCTGCCAGCGGTTGGCGGAAAGCACGCGTCGCGCTTCCGCCGAGATCGGGCGCATCGGCACGCCGTTGGCTTCGGCGTATTTCTTGACGAAGTGCTGGGCGAGCTCGAGAATGTCGGCGGGACGCTCGCGCAGTGGCGGGATCTTCAGATTCACGACGTTGAGCCGGAACAGGAGGTCCTCGCGGAACGTACCTTCGCGTACGGCCTCAACCAGATTGCGGTTCGAGGTCGCGATGATGCGAATGTCCACCGGGACAGGCTTGGTGCCGCCGACGCGGTCGATCACGCGCTCCTGGATGGCGCGGAGCAGTTTCGATTGCAGGCGGACGTCCATCTCCGAGATTTCGTCGAGCAGCAGCGTGCCGCCGGTTGCCTCCTCGAACTTGCCGATGCGGCGGGCGATCGCGCCGGTGAAGGCGCCCTTTTCGTGGCCGAACAGTTCGGACTCCAGCAGATGCTCGGGGATCGCGGCGCAGTTGATCGAGATGAACGGGCGCTTGGCGCGGGCCGAGCGGGTATGGACGTAGCGGGCCAGCACTTCCTTGCCGGTGCCGGATTCGCCGGTGACCATCACGGAAGCGTCCGAGCCCGCGATCTGCTGGGCGAGCTTGATCACCTTGGCCATCGCCTCGTCGCGGTAGACCAGCTCGCGGGAATCGTTGGCGACCGCGGCCAGCACGGCTGCGATCAGCTCCGGGTCCGGCGGCAGCGGGATGTATTCCTTGGCGCCGGCGTGGATCGCGGCAACCGCGGCGCGGGCGTCGTTGGTGATGCCGCAGGCGACGATCGGAGCATGGATGTGCTCGGCTTCGAGCCGCATCACGAGGTCGCGGATGTCGAGGGCGACGTCGACCAGCAGCAGGTCGGCGCCTTTGCCGCCACGCAGCACGCGCATTGCCTGCTCGTGATCCTCGGCGTGGGTCACGGTGGCACCGTTCGCCATCGCGATCTTGGTGGCGGTGGTGAGCTGGCCCTTCAATGTGCCAACGATGAGAAGCCGCATATCAGTCTCCTGTCCGTCTGGTCGCGCTGCCGCGCGTCATCGCTTTAAGCGCGTTCAGTCTTGATGATTTCGGTCATGGTCACGCCGAGCTTGTCCTCCACCAGGACCACTTCGCCGCGGGCGACCAGCTTGTTGTTGACGTAGATGTCGATGGCTTCGCCGACGCGCCGGTCGAGCTCGAGTACGGTCCCGGGCCCGAGCTTCAACAGCTCGCTGACGTCCATCTTGGAGCGGCCGAGCACGGCCGAGACCTGCACCGGTACGTCGAACACGGCCTCGAGGTCGGCGGCGGCGCGCATCGCATATTCGTCCTCGTTGTAGCCGACGTCGGTGCCGGCAGGCGGCATCGGGCCGTTGAGATCGGGCAGCGGGACCTGTCCGTCAGTGTCGCTCATGGCTTAGCTCCCCCTGCGGGACGCAACATAGCGTCCCACCATTTCGTCGATCTTGGCTGTGATGGCGCCGCGCTCCAGCACGACGCCGCCATCGGCCCATTCGATCCGGCAATCACCGGTCGCAATCTCGGGCTCGGCCAGAATCACCAGCCGGCCTTCGAAGCCGCTCTGCTTGGCCAGCCGCTCCATGTTCTCGCGGGCCGCGTCGTAGAGCGCGTCGTTGATGCGGATGACGAGATGCGGCGTCGCGACCAGATGCGAGAAGCAGTCCTTGATCAGCGCGACGATCTCGCCGAGCGGCTCGGCGGCGACCAGATCGGCGCACAGCTTGCGCGCCACCGCCACCGCCACGTCGACCGCCTCGGTCTCCATCTTGGTTTCGATGTTGCCGATGCCCGAGGCAATGCCCCGGATTCCGATGTTGATCTCTTCCATCGCGAGCGCGACGCGGCGGTCGCTCTCGGCCTTGGCCTCGCGCTGGCCGGCGGCAAAGCCGTCTTGATAGGCGCGCGCCTCGGCTTCCGCGATCTTCTGGGCGATCTCGGCCGCAGTTGCGGCCTTCTCGCGCGTCCGGTCGGGCGCGGCGAAGTCGTTGTCGAACAGGAATTTTGCCGGAGCGCCCATCAATACACCAGCTCGTCGTCGGCGCGGTTCTTGGTCAGCATGATCTCGCCCTTGGCGGCGAGGTCCTTGGCGAGGTTGACCAGCAGCGCCTGGGCCTCGTCGACGTCGCGCAGGCGGACCGGACCCATCGCCGCCATGTCGTCCTGGAGCATTTTGGCCGCACGCGAGGACATGTTGCCGAAGAAGAAATTGCGGACGTCCTCGTTGGCGCTCTTGAGCGCGACGCCGAGCTTGTCCTTGTCGACGTTGCGCATCAAGGTCTGGGCCGAGCCGGAATCCAGCTTCACGAGGTCGTCGAAGGTGAACATCAGCGCCTTGATGCGCTCGGCCGATTCGCGATTGTCCTCTTCCAGCGAGGTGATGAAGCGGGTTTCGGTCTGGCGGTCGAAATTGTTGAAGATTTCCGCCATCACCTCGTGGGCGTCACGGCGGCGGGTCTGTGACAGGTTGGACATGAATTCGGTGCGCAGCGTCTTCTCCACGCTCTCGATCACCTCCTTCTGAACCGCCTCCATCTTCAGCATGCGGTTGACGACGTCGAGCGCCAGATCCTCGGGGAAGATGCCGAGCACGCGCGCGGCGTGTTCCGGCTTCAGCTTCGACAGCACGACCGCGATGGTCTGCGGATATTCGTTCTTGAGATAGTTGGCGAGCACCTCTTCCTGCACGTTGGAGAGCTTCTCCCACATGTTGCGGCCGGCCGGACCGCGGATTTCGTCCATGATGCCGTTGACGCGCTCGGGTGCAAGATATTGCTGGAGCAGCCGCTCGGTGGCGTCGAAATTGCCCATCAGCGCGCCGGAGGCCGACATCCGCGAGACGAATTCGAGCAGCATGTCCTCAACAGTGTCGACCTCGACGGTTCCGAGCGTCGACATCTCCAGCGAGAGCTGGCGCACTTCGTCGTCGTCGAGCAGCGACCAGATCTTGCCGCCATATTGCTCGCCCAACGCCAGCATCAGGATTGCGGCACGCTTCGGCCCCGCCACGGCTTCGACCTTCGCACCTCCACGGCTGCCGGCACGCTGACCAAGCGTGGAGATCACGCTGGTGATGTCGTTGGAGTTGGCATTTTGCAGGGCAGCGGCCATGTCAGATCACTTCTTGATTCACTTGACGCGGATTATTTGGCTGGTTCGGTCAGCCACTGGCGGATGATGGCGACGGTTTCGTTGGGGTTGCGCTCGGCGAGCTCGCCGACGCGATGGACGGACTGGGCATGGACCTGGCCCTGGATGGTAGCGACGTCGATCGCGCTTGCGGCGGCGCCGGGCAGAAGCGGCTGGCTGCTGGGCGCTGCATCGTCGCTCGCGGCGGGGCCGGTCAGAACGCCGGAGATGGCGGCTGCGACTTCGTCGGATGCCAGGATGCGCTTGACCAGCGGGCGGATCACCAGGAACAGCACGATCAGGCCGAGCAGCATCATCACGCCGAGCTCGACGAAGTACATGACGTCGTCCTTGGTGAACTGGAGCATGCCGAGGAGGCCGGAGGGTTCGGCGATCGGGGTGGTCGAGGGGGCGTCGGCAAAGCGCAAATTGACGACCTCGACCTGGTCGCCGCGCTTCTGGTCGAAGCCGATCGCCGAACGCACCAGCGTGGCGATGCGGTCGAGCTGATCCTTGGTGCGGTCCTGGTAGGCCAGATCGCCCTTGTCGTTCTTGGAGTAGATGCCGTCGACCAGCACCGCGACCGAGATCCGGTTGACCCGGCCGGCCTCGGTCACTTCGGTCTTGGTGGTGCGGGAGATCTCGTAATTGTTGGTCTCTTCGCTCTTCTTGCTCTGGTCTTTGGCCGCGACGCCGCTGTTCTGCTGGTTGCCCGGCAACTCGTTGTTGACGGTGACCTGGCCGTTGTTGTCGGCGGTCATGCTCTGCTCTTCGCGGGTCTGGCTCGAGCGCAGCACGCGGCCTTCGGGATCGAACTTGTCCGAGGTCTGGGTGATCTTGTTGAAGTCGAAATCGGCGGAGAGCTGGACCCGGGCGCGCCCCGTCCCCACCACGGAGGAGACGATGTCCTCGACCTGCTTGCGCATCCGCTTCTCGAAGGCGGTGCGGCGCTCGTCGCCGATCTGCTGGTCCGGATCGGTCTGGGCGCCGTCGGCGAGCAGCTGCCCGGTCTCGTCGACGATCGAGACCCGCTGCGGCTTCAGGCCGTTCACGGCCGAGGCGACCAGGTGGCGGATGGCGCGGATCTGCTGGGCTTCGAGCGCGCCGCGGACCCGGACCACGATCGAGGCAGACGGCTCCGGCGCCTCGCGCGAGAATAGCGGACGCTCGGGCAGCACCAGATGGACGCGGGCGGCCTGGATGCGGTCGATGGCGCGGATGGTGCGGGCGAGCTCACCTTCCAGCGCGCGGAGATGGTTGATGTTCTGGACGAAAGAGGTGGTGCCGAGCGCGTCCGACTTGTCGAACACCTCGTAGCCGACCCCGCCGCCCTTGGGCAGGCCGCCCTCGGCGAGCTTCATCCGCAGGCGGGTGACCTTGTCCTTGGGCACCATGATGATGGTGCCCTCGTTGCGCAGCTCGAACTGGATGCCCTGGCGCTCCAGGTCCTTGATAATGCCCGAGGAGTCCTCGACGCTGAGGTCGGTGAACAGGGTCGTCATCTGCGGCGTGGTGACGCGCATGATGACGAACGCGAAAAATCCGACAAGCGCGGCGGTAACCGCGATCATCGCCCCGAACCGGGCGGCTCCGATACCCTTCAGAAAGTCCGCAAGACCTTGCAAGCAACCGCCCCGATAGATTCGGCTGCTTTCACAGGAAAGGCCGACTGGGCAATTATTGCCTAGGTGATGGTTTCGATATGGTTAACGAAGGTTAAGAGCTGCGACAAAAGTAGCGCCATGAAAAAAATCGGCCTCGCGAGGCGAGCCCGATTTTCGTCAAAAGCCGCAGATTTCCGGATTGCCTACTGGCGGTATTGCTGGATGCGGGTGGTGCGAAGCCCCGCCAGACCGTGCTGGTCGATGGAAAACTGCCAGGAAAGGAATTCGTCTACCGTCAGGGTATAACGGCTGCAAGCCTCCTCAAGGGAGAGAAGCCCGCCACGCACAGCGGCGACGACTTCGGCCTTGCGGCGGATAACCCAGCGTTTGGTGCCGGGTGCGGGCAGATCTGCAATCGTCAGCGGACTGCCGTCCGGCCCGATGACGTATTTTACCCTCGGGCGATGGGGTTCTGTCATGGCGTACTCACAAACTCTCAACCACTGAACTCACGCCACAACCATAGGCATCGCGGCTTAAAAATCCGCTAAGCCTAAGGCTTCAATACAATTCTCGTTGAAAATGGCTGGAACGCAGCCGTCTCGACCGGCGGGAAGGGTGCATCCAGGCGGGCCGAGGGGGTATTTTAAATACTTTACTAACGAACGAGGCCTGCGCGGGGCGTCGCAAGGCCTCTCAACCGTGCACCCAGGCCTTAATTGCTGGCCGTGGCGATGATGCTCTTCACCTGGCTCAGGGTGTAGCTGGCGCCGTCGATGGTGAGCAGCGGCGGCGACTGGGTCAGGTCGACGGACGAGACCGTGCCCTGCACCTGCGCGGCGATACCGACATTGTTGTTGGCGACATCCTTGCCCGTGGCCGAGATCGTGTACTTGCCGTCGGGCCATTGCGTGCCGTCGTTGCCCATGCCGCTCCAGGTGAACGGAACGTCGGCGCCGGCGCCGGCGGTATATTTGCCGGTGAACACGGTCTGGCCGCTGGCATTGGCGACGGTGATGTCGACCGTCGCGTCGCTGGGCACGTTGAGATGCCAGGTCGCCGACGAATTCGTCATGGACGCCGTAGTGCCGTCAACCAGGGCGGTTTTGCCGACGAAGCCGAGCGCCTGGGTCGCCTGCGTGGTCTGTTGCAGGGTGACCAGCTGGGACAGCGAGTCGTTGGTCTTGAGCTGCTGCTCGACGCCGGCGAACTGCACCAGCTGCTGGGTGAACTGGTTGGTGTCGAGCGGATCGAGCGGGTTCTGGTTCTGCAGCTGCGTCGTCAGCAGCGTCAGGAAGGTCTGGAAGTTGCCCGCCAGCGTCGCGCCGGTGGTCGAGCCCAGGCTCGAGCTCGACGTGGAGGATTTCGTCAGATCGGTCGTGCCGGAGACGACCGAAGGAGCGGTGGCGCCAGTCGTGGTGGTCATGTCTCGATACTCCTCACACTCTGATGTCGACGCCGCTGCTCGATCCGAGCATGCGGCCGTAGCTGCGCCCGACCGGGGCTGTGGGAACTGCTTCCTCGTCGCTGATGATCAGCCGGCGGGCATTACCGCCATTGTCGTTGTTCTGGCCGGAGTTCTGGCCGGACGAATTCTGGTCGCGCAGGCTGAAGGACAGCCCGTTGCTGCCGGTCTTGAGGCCGGCATCGTCGAGCGCGCGCTGCAATTGCGGCGCGTCCTGCCGCAGCATCTGCAGCGTCTCCGGTTTCTCGACGGTGAGATGCGAGGTGACCTGGCCGTTGCGGTCGACATTGATGCGGACGTCGATGCGGCCGAGGTCGAGCGGATCGAGGCTGATGTCGAACCGGGTCTTGCCGGCGCGTGCGGCGGCGGCAATTTCGATCGGCACGCCGCTGATCGGAATGGCGTTGGCATTCGCCGCGGTCGCGGTGAGCGTCGCGGTCGTGGCCGATGTCGTATTGGTCAGCGGCGCCTGCACGGCAAAGGCCGCCTGCGCGCTGGTGTCGGTCGTGGGGACAGCGGCCTGCGTGCCCGCATGGGCATGCGGTGTTGCCGTCGCCGGTGTCGCATCGGCCGTGCGGTCGGAAGTCCCAGCCTTGGCGTCGGCCGCGTTCGCATCGATTGGCGGCTTGTCGGCTTGCGGATGCACCGCGTTGGCGGACGCTGCCGTCGCCGGAGTCTGCGCGGCGTTCGCCTTGCCGGTGTCCTGGCCGATATTGGAGACGTCGCTCCCACCTTGCGCGGTCACGACGGCCTTGAACGAAGTTTTTGGCGTGCCCTGGTCGACGGCGGCGATCAGGCCGCCATTGGTCTTCGCATCGGTCGCGGTCGCGTCGGTCGTCCCGGTTGCGGCATCGGCCAGCGTCGCCGAGGTAGCGGCATCGACCTTGGCGCCCGCGGTCTTGGCGCTCTTGTCGCCCGGCGTCGCGGTATCGGTCTTGGCGCCGGCGATCTGCGCCGCGGTGGATGCGCTGGCGGCGATGCCGGCGGCGGCGATCGTCAGCGGCGAGGAGGCGGTGCTGGCGGCCTGGTTCGCGGCCGCGTTCGGATCGATCGCCACGACCGGCGCGGCCACTACGACGCTGGGATCGGGCACGGCGGCCAGCGTCGCGTCGACTTGCGCGGTTGCGGCGGCATTGACAAGGCCATCGGTGCCGTCGGTCTTCTTATCCTTGGTGTCGCCGGACTTGTCGGCCGATTTGGCGTCGGAGGTCTCGGACTTGTCCTTGGTCTTGCTATCCGCCTTGGCGGGATCGGCCGTTGTGTCGTTCTTGGTATCGTTCTTGGCCGGCGCGGAATTGTCGGTGTCGTCACTGGCCTTGCTCTGCGAGGACGGGTCGGTCGCCGAATGATCGCGCGGGCTGTTGTCCGAGGACGACGAGGAATTGGTCCGGCGCGGTGCGGTGTCCGGGGACGACGCGCTGTCGCTGATAGCTTGAGTGTTGCTGTCGACCAGCGAACCGAAGGAGTCGTTGGACGTGTCTTTCGACGCCTGCGACCGGGCAGGCTTTTGCTGCGCGCTCTGGACTTGCGCGCTTGCCGCTACATCTGACGTACGACCGACCACAGGTGCCCCCTCGGAAACATCTTCGGCATAAGAGGTAGCAAGGAGCGGGCCAGCCCCGCGCCTCGGTGTTTTGTCAAGATAAATCAATGATTTGAGGAATCGTCCCCGCTGCCGCAAGGCCTTTCAAAGCCCCGTCATTTCTGCCTCCCCGGCAAGAATTGCCCTAACTTGCCGCGCCCATGATTGCTTCACCGGAAGGCCGCCTATATTAAAGAGACAGCTCTCAGCCGCTTTCGACCGGGCAAGCCGCCCTTCGGGAACCAAAGTTCCCGAGGATCGTCGATGTCCCGCCGGAAGCATCAGCGGATCGCCCAACGCCGCCGTCACAACGCTTTAAGGCCCATGCTCAACAGTCTGGATCTCGAAGGCCGTCCTGAGGATACCAGGGTCGTCGTTGCCATGTCGGGCGGCGTCGATTCTTCGACGACGGCTGCGCTTTTGAAGGCGGAAGGCTACGACGTCGTCGGCATCACGCTGCAGCTCTACGACCATGGTGCGGCGACCCATCGCAAGGGCGCCTGCTGCGCCGGCCAGGACATCCACGACGCCCGCGACGTCGCGGCCAAGCTCGGCATTCCCCATTACGTGCTCGACTACGAGGACCGCTTTCGCGAGTCCGTCATCGACAATTTCGCCGACAGCTACGCGCTCGGCGAGACGCCGGTGCCGTGCATCGAGTGCAACCGCTCGGTCAAGTTCCGCGACCTGCTCAAGACCGCGCGCGAGTTAGGGGCGACCGCGCTCGCCACCGGCCATTACGTCGCCTCGCGCCGCCGCTCCGACGGCTCGCGCGCTCTGGTGTGTGCCGCCGATGCCGATCGCGACCAGAGCTACTTCCTGTTCGCGACCACGCAGGAGCAGCTCGATTACTTGCGCTTTCCGCTCGGCGACATGACCAAGCCCGAGACGCGCGAGCTGGCGCGGCGCTTCGGCCTCGCGGTCGCCGACAAGCACGACAGCCAGGACATCTGCTTCGTGCCCACGGGGCGCTACACCGACATCATCACCCGCTTGCGGCCGAACGCGATGGACCCCGGTGAGATCGTCGATCTCGATGGCCGCGTGCTCGGCCGGCATAACGGCATTGCCAATTTCACCATCGGCCAGCGCCGCGGCCTCGGCATCGCCGCCGCCGCGCCGCTGTTCGTGGTGCGGCTGGAGGCCGCCAACCGCCGCGTCGTTGTCGGCCCGCGCGAGGCGCTGAAGATGCACCGCATCGTGCTGCGCGACGTCAACTGGATCGGCGACGGCGACATCGACCGCGCGATCGGCGCCGGCCTCGAAATGTTCGTGCGCGTGCGCTCGACCCGCAGCCCCCAGCCGGCATGGCTGCGTGGCGCGAACGGCCATTACGAGGTCGAGCTCGTCGCAGGCGAAGAGGGTGTCTCGCCGGGCCAGGCCTGCGTGTTTTACGACGCGCCCTCGGGCCAGGCGCGTGTGCTCGGCGGCGGCTTTATTCAAAGCGCCGCCGCGAAGGCTGCGACCGGCACGGCACGTCCGCTCGCCGAAGCCGTGCGCGGCTAATCCATGAAATCGGACCGCACTCTCGCGACACCGGAAGTGCGCCCCCTCTCCCGCCTGCGGGAGAGGGTTGGGGAGTGGGCTCTCTCCACCCGCGATATATCGCGAGCGGATAAAGCCCTCACCCGGCGCTACGCGCCGACCTCTTCCGCAAGCGGGAGAGGTGCCAGACCGCGCGCGGGGCTGACTTCGATCTCACCAATAATCAATTCTCGATAGAGTTTGGCGTAAGGGCAGGGGCATGGCAGCAGACATCTCGCGGGCCGGGGTCGAGAAGGCCTATGGCCGCTGGGCGCCGGTCTACGATCTCGTGTTCGGCAAGGTCTTTGACGCTGGCCGGCAGTCGACCATCATCGAGGCCGACCGCATCGGCGGCCGCATCCTCGACGTCGGCGTCGGCACCGGGCTTTCGCTATCGGACTATGCGCGCACCACAAAGATCTGCGGAGTCGACATTTCCGAGCCGATGCTGCGCAAGGCGCAATCGCGCGTGCGTGCGCTGCGCTTGAGCAATGTCGAGGTGCTCTCGGTGATGGATGCGAAGAATCTCGCCTTCCCCGAAAACTTCTTCGACGCGGTGGTCGCGCAATATGTCATTACCGCCGTGCCCGATCCCGAAGGCACGCTCGACGAGTTCGTGCGCGTCTTGAAGCCCGGCGGCGAGCTGATCCTCGTCAACCACATCGGGGCGGAAACGGGTTTTCGCAAACTCTCCGAACTCGCGTTTGCCCCGCTCGCCCGCCGTCTCGGCTGGCGTCCGGAATTTCCGTGGCAGCGACTGGTCGACTGGGCCGCAAAACACGGCGGCGTTACGCTGGCCGAGCGCCGCCCGATGCCGCCGATGGGACACTTTTCGCTGATCCGCTACCTCAAATCGTAATGTTCGGGGTGGGAACAGGGCGTACACCCCGCGCGTTCTCCGCCCATGCGCACAAGATCAAACATCATTCTGGCCAGCCTCCTGATCGCCGCCTCCGGCAGCGCGATCGCGCAGGCCCCGCCCGCCCCGGCGACGCCGCCGCAAGCGACCGCGCCGCCATCCCCGCAGCACGCCACCAGCTGCACGCCGCAGGATCGCCCCAACCGCCAGGCCGACGGCACCACCACGGGCCAGTCCCGGGAACCGCTCGGCGACAAGCTCGCCAAATCGGACGGCGTGCTCTGCCCGCCCTCCGGCGTCGATCCCGAGATGCACGCGCCGGCGCCCAGCACGAACGGCGCCATGCCTGTCATCCCGCCCCCCGGCAGCCCCGGCGGTGACCCGACGGTAAGGCCGAAATAGGCCAATTCTGTCTCCCGATCTCGTCATGGCCGGGCTTGTCCGGACCAGTCCGGCCATCACGGGTGTGGCTGGAAATCTGGTCCCGAAATAGGTCCAATTCGCTCCCCGAAGCGGACTTGTCCCGCCGTAGCTTCAGCAAAGGCGGAAGCTTACGCAAACGCGGATTGACAGCCCGCCGCCCCCTTCCTTATATGCCGCGCGTTCGCGAGATCGGCCGTATCAGGCCCTCGCGACCCTGTGGCGGGGTAGCTCAGCTGGTTAGAGCACGGGAATCATAATCCTGGGGTCGGGGGTTCGAGTCCCTCTCCCGCTACCAACGTTCCCCCCGACATGGCCATATTTGGAAACAGGCCCGAATTGCCGCAAAGGACGGCAAGGCGGCCCTTGATGTCGATCCGCACACTCCGATCATCCTCAGCGTTGGCTTTGGTTCCAGCACCGCCCGGTCGGCTCGGGCCGGCATGCACGATGATCGCCATCACCAGCTCTCGCAGAGTCGCGAACTCCATCGGCGTGCCCTGCTCCAAATGATCGGCTAGTTCCACAACAGCGCGCTTGTAACGGTCGAGCGCCTTGGGGTGCAGGGCGATGACGTTGTCGATTTCCTTGGCGGCATCGAGCCCGGCGATGACCTTGGTCTTGTCAGCCTCAAGCTCCTGCATGCGGGCGACGAACTGTTCAGGCGGCATGCCGGTGACAACGATAGAGTCAACGATCCGCTTCATCTCGCGCTCGATCTCGCCGAGCCGCCGTTCCAGCCGGGAGCGTTCGGTGCTCGCCTCTTTCTTGAGCCGCTTGCGCTCGGCGTTATAGGCATCGACAAATGCAGTGATCACCTCGGGATGCGCGAGGTGCCGGCGGAGCCCCCTGACGGCGAGCGCCTCGATGTCGTCGAGATAAACGCGGCGACCATTTCCGCACGATCCGCTTTCCCTATGGGTTGAGCACTGCAAGCGGAGACCTTTCGCGTCGCTACCGATTGACGCCATGCCGCCGCCGCACGAACCGCACCTGATCAAACCAGAAAAGACCCGCTTCGGCGCGCGCGCCTTTTGCGCGGTCGCCGGTGTGGCGTCACGGCGGCGCTCGGCCTTGATAGCTTGCGCGCCCCTGAATGTCGCATCATCAACGATGCGCAGATGCGGCGCCTCAACGATCTTGTACTGGTCCTTTGGATTGGGACGCGAGAGACGCTTGCGCGTCACCGGGTCCTTGATCATGCGGACCTTGTTCCAGACGATCCGGCCGGCATACAGATCGTTCAGAATCAGCCCGCCGCCGCGCGACACGTTGCCGTTAATCGTTGATGCGTTCCATTGGCGCCCACGCGGCGGCCGCACACCGCGCTTGTTGAGGTCGTTCGCGATTATGCGCGGCGTCTTGCCCGAGATGTAATCGGCGAAAATCTCGCGCACGATCTCGGCCTCGGCTTCGACGATCTCCAACTCGCCCGGCGTGCCCCGCACCGCGCGATAGCCATAGGCTCGGCCGCCGGCGTGCCGGCCATCGCGGATCACCCCCTCAAGTCCGCGCCGCGTGTGGATCACGAGATTTTCGATGAACATCTCGCTCATCAGCGCACGCAACGCGCCGTCGAGCTTGCCGACCTTGCCGGATACGGTGTGCAGTGACACGCCAAGGTGATCGAGATGCTTGCGGGCAGTGTGATAGTCGGCCTGATCGCGAAAAACGCGATCCAAATCTTCGGCGACGATCACGTCGAATAGCCGTGCCTCGGCGGCGCGCATCAAGGCTTGGAAGCCGGGACGGTTGATCGCGCCGGTGCCTGAGATGGCCCTATCCTCAAACGTCGAGATCACCGCCATGCCCTCGCGACTGCAAAGGTCGCGGCACGATGCAACTTGATCGTCGATCGACTTCTCGCTTTGCAGGTCGGAGGAGAAGCGGGCGTAAATGGCGGCGCGGATCATCGTCTTCGCTCGTCACAGGTTGGATGCTTGGCGGGTCGCGATCTCGACCTGATGATCCTCTCGTGCCAGCCGTTTGGCAAGCTCCCGCACATAGCGGAGAATAGCCTCGTCGGGCCGATCCAGCGGTATTATAGGAGTCATGCTGCCGTCAGACGCAGTCGCGGCCGGCGCCCGCAACGGGCGATCCAGCGTCAACGACTCATCATCCTGATGATTGCGCTCCACCAGGAAGCATCAAGCAAAGTGCACTGCTTCGCACAATCCACTTATGAACCAGAACATGCTGCTCGCCGCTGCTGCCTGTTCAAAACACACCTTTCGGCGCGATGATCCCGCCGTTCAGCCGAAGATGAGTTATGAACCAGCACGTCGCCTCATGACGACGTGCTTGTTCATAACTCACTTCTCAAATCGCGAATTAGGCCTAGTGAGGATGCGTCCTGACGTAACAGGGCGCACGTCCAAATGAATTGGCGTGCTTACTCTAGAAACAGGAGCACGACCATGTCAGTTCGCAAGCTGTTGTTATTTCCTGAACTGCACGACCACGGCGTTCCCTTCGGTCGCCGGTACATCGATCGTCTCGAAGCTGAGGGAAAATTCCCGAGACGCGTTCCGATCGGCGCCAAGCGCGTGGGTTGGGTTGCCACCGAGATTGAGGGTTGGGTCAGTGCCGCGATTGCACGGCGCTAGCGCAAAGTTTGCGACGCAGGTCGCGGTCGACAGCGTGGCCTAGTCGCGGAAAGAAAAGGCGGCCTGCCAGCCGCCTCTCAATCGTCCTCTCAGGAATTTTTAGAATGTTTGTCAATGATACAAGGGCGCCCGCGCACTCACAACCATTGAAGCAACAGCGCCAGGCAGCCGCCTACGTGGCCTCGGCGCTGAAGGTCATTCCGCTCGCCAAGAGTGCGGATGATCTCCGGACTTGGTGGAACGAGGAGCAGCAGCACAGGGATAAATATGGTCTCACCGAGGCTCAAGCTAACATCCTGATCGGAGCCTGTAGGGAGCACGTCCGCAGCCTCGGCGAAACGCGTGGGGTGCAGCCGTGAACGCAAACGCTCCCAATCGGCCCGTCGGTGAGCCGGTCGATGCCACTCACGACACGGCGCGCGCACCCCTGATCACGCTGATCGTCAAGCACGATGAGCCGGACCTGATGTCGAAGCGTATTTCGCTCGATGCCGACGGTAAGCTCAAGAGCGATGGATCGGAATGCCGAATGGTCACCGGCGAAGCCTTCCGCATGCTTGTTAAAACTTCAAACGACCTGGCGATCTTGATCCAAAGCTGCACCTCTGACGTGGCTATTGCACTTGGTGATTTGAAAGACGGCATCCGGTCGCGCGTCCGCATCACCACGAAGAACTCGCTCGACAAGAACCCGGGCGCCATCGCCCGGGCGCGAGGCTTCATCGACTATCGGCCGGGACAGCCGGCTTATGCACTGATCGACTTCGATACCAAAGGCATGCCAAACGAAGTCAAAGCTAAGATCGACGATGCAGGCGGCATGTGGAAGGCGCTGCTGGCGGTCGCACCCGCTCTCGCCAACGCCGCGCGGGTTGCTCGTGCCAGCACCAGCGCCGGCCTGTATCGGAGCGACACCGGCGAGCCGATCCCCGGCTCGGACGGCGCACATCATTATGTCCTTGTCCACGATGGGGCCGACATTGAGCGTTTCCTGACAGACCTGCATGATAGGTGTTGGCTGCACGGGTTCGGCTGGCACATGATCGGCAAGGCGGGGCAACTGCTCGACCGCTCCATCGTTGACCGCATGGTAGGCAAGGGCGAGCGCCTTTGCTTTGAAGGCGCGCCGGAGATCGTCCCGCCACTCGCGCAGGATCAGACGAGGCGCGCGCCTGTCGCATTCGAGGGTGAGGCCATCCGCTCGGATCGGGCTGTGCCCCGGCTGACTGAATACGAGCGGCACTGCGTCTATGACGCCAAAGCCAAAAGCGCGAAGGCTCTGGGCAAATCTGCGGCCGAGGTTCGGAACAAGCATGACAAAGAGCTGGCCGAAAAGCATTCGGCCAAGACCGGCACACCCATCCCGACCGCGCTTCGCCTGATCAAGGCACGCCATCGCGGCGTGCTCTATCCTGATGTCGATCTGGAGTTTGATCATCTGAGCGTCGTCACGGTCGGTGCCGTGTTGGCCGACCCGGATCGCTACGTTGGTGAGACGCTTGCCGATCCCATGGAAGGCGTCGATTACGGTCGCGGCAAGGCCATCGTCATGAAGAGCGACGACGGCAACCTGTTGATCCACTCCTTCGCACATGGCCGTAGCATCTACTTTCTCCGACATGATCTGAAATCTGCGAAGGCCGCCTTCGCGCAGGCCGCCGGCGATGGCAAAGTCGATTACGCGATGGCGATCCTCGGCCAGGCCGAATTCGAAGAAGATGAACTTGAGGAGTTCGTTGCGCTGGTGTCGGAGTCCACGGGCATGGGTGTCCGCGCCCTGAGAGCGAGAATTAAGAGAGAGCACAAGGAACGCAAGGCTGAGGCGTGCAAAGTCTCCATGGAGGCTGAGGCGAAAGCCGACGGCCGCATTGTTCGTCTTCGCCCCGAAGTCGATGGCGAGCTGGTGCCAACGGTCACGTTCCTCGATGGGGTTCTTGTGAATGATCCGAGCGAGGAGCCGCCGATGCGTAATGCGTCGCGCGCCTTGGTACGAGTGGAAGAGAAAGAGCCTTGGGCGCTGCATCAGTTCACGTCTGGTACCGCGAATGCGGCGGGGGAAGACACGGAGACCATGCGGCCGCCTGCCGAGCCGGTGCTGGTGGAACTCACGACGACCGGTGTCGAGCTGCTGCTTGAAAATTACGTGCGGTGGGTTGCGCAGAAGCAGAATGGAACGACCTATTTTGCTGCGTTACCCAAGCCGTTCATCATTGCCCTCATGGAGTATGCGAACAGTGCGATCCCTGTTGTCAGAGCGATCAACACGTCCCCGCTCGTCACGATCCCGGGGCGTGTGATCGACGGCGTTGGGCTCGACCGGCGCACCGGTCTGGTGCATCGCATCGATCCCGTCCTGCGCGCATGTTTGCCGGCCCGCAAGCCGACGGATGAGGAGATCAAACAGTCTTTGAGCTTCCTTCTGGATGAATGGCTCGTCGATGTCGCGCTGGACCGTGCGGGCAAATGCATCGCAATCATGCTGGCGCTCACCTTACTCCAGCGTGCGCTCTTGCCCGAGCGTCCGGCGTTCTTTGTGACCGCCGGCCAGCGTGGTGGTGGCAAGACGACGCTGATCATGATGATCATTTCAGCCGTATTGGGGCGGCGGCCCGCAGCAGCGGCATGGTCCGATAGTGTCGAGGAACGTAAGAAGGCGCTGTTTTCATATCTCCGACAAGGCGTTGCAACGTTGGTCTGGGACAACATCGCTCGCGGATCAACCATCAGCTGCCCGCACATCGAGGCGGCGCTTACCGCCACGGAAATCTCCGACCGCGTGCTCGGGGTTTCCGATTTTGAGACGGTGCCGGCGTCAACGGTCCAAATCTTCACCGGCAACTCGATTGCACCGCGCGGCGACATGGCAAGCCGGTCGTTCGTCCTGCCGCTGGATGTGGATCGGCCGGACCCCGAAAACCGCGACTTCAAGCACGCGGACCCCTTGGCATGGACGCAAGCGAACCGGACGAGAATTCTGAGCGCGTTGTACACGATCTTGATCGGCGGCGCCTTGCAGCGCCCGGATGGTCAGGTGCCCAAGACCCGCTTCAAGTTCTGGTGGGGGCTGATCGGCTGGCCCGTGGAGTATGCGGCGGGTCTGCTCGGCATGAATCTGGACTGCACGGAGCTGCTGCGCTCCGGAGAGGCCGGCGAGGAGGAGGCGAGCGCCACTGCCAGGGTACTAACTGTCCTCGGTCAGGAATGGCGAGGCAAATGGTTCACGACCCGAGACGTCGTGAGCTTCATCAAGGACCGCCACTCGCTTCTCGATGAGGACAAGGGAACCCGCGCCGAGGCGTTGTTCGATGCGCTCTCCGAACTGATTGGGAAGCCGCTCGAAAATCCGACAGCCCGCAGCATCGGCAAGCTGTTTCAAAAGCACGTAACCAACCGAGCTGCGTGGATCGAGGGTGAGAACCGAGTGGCGGTGTTGCGCAAGGTGCCGCTCGGCTTGAACAAGGACGGCAACAAGTACGAGGTCGTTGTCCAAACGTCTGGTGGCACACCCGATGAGTAGTGGGGGCGGGAAAGACGGGAAAGACGGGAAAGTTTACAGCCTCGTTTTTTGGGAGATCGGTGAATTTGGAGGTTGGTTTGCCAAATGACATCATCGCCGGGCAGCGAGCGGCTAGAGCTTTCCCGTCTTTCCCGTCTTTCCCGACACATGGTCCGCAAGCATTAGGTTCCTCCCAGCGCCCCGGCCAATGCGGGTCGCGCGGCCGCCCCTGGCGTGGCTAGGATGGATGGCTTTTCTAGGGAACCACAACAACAAGGCGTCGGAGATCAAAGGACCCATGAAGAACCTGTTCTCGGTCAACAAAGCCGCTGATCTGCTGGAACGCGACCGGGCGACTCTGGTCCGCGCCCGGGGGGGTGGACTCGAAACCGGCCTGCAAAGACCCCAGAACCGCACCGGCTCGTCCTTATGCGATGCGATCAAAATTCCGAGAAGGGGGTTCCCCATTCGACGGCATTTAGCCCGGGAGGTCCAAAAATGAGAGCCAACCTTTCATCCACGGCCGCCGCTCAGCGTATGCGCCGGTACCGCGACCGCCTTAAGCGCGGCAAGTGCATTCTGCCGGTTGAAGCCGACAGGGGCCAAGTTGCCGACCAACTCGTGGATCTAGGGAGCCTTCGAGAGTGGGATGCCGAAAGCTTGACCGAAATCGGACGCGCCTTCTTGTCGCTCGCAGCGAAGAAGCAGTTCCGAGCGTGAGTTTGCGGCGTGACACGTAACGTCGTCGGCGAAACCTATCTGCTAAATTCGAGGTTGGTTTTGTGTTCTCTTGAAAGGCACCGAATGGCAAGACAGAGAGTTGTTTTCGCGGGGCCAACAGATGCCGATCTCTGGAGTTGGGAGATTAGCCTGGGCAGGGCGCTTGCCGTCGGACACACGAGCAACGTTGATTTTTATCGAGACAAGATCAACGCATTGAAAGCGGCAGGTCCGCGCCGGTCTGGCACGGGACGGAAATTCACCCACGTTGAACTCATTGAGATGAAGATCGCGCGGGCGTTCATGGCATCGCACGCCGACAACACCCGATATCTCATCGGCGAGCGTGCGCACCAAATCGCCCTTGAATTGCGATCAGGAGGCTGAAGTTAGCCATGCACCCACGACTTCCACCTTCCTTGATTTCTGACGAGCATCGTCAAGGATACAAGGCGTTCTGCGAGGGGCAAGTCCACGCCGTGCCCGACGAAGACCAGCGGCGCATGTACGATCTCGACGTTCAGTTTCGCAGCGCGGCCATTGGCTACATCGACGCGATCATGTCCCAATTCTCGGACGGTCTGGGCGAAACGAAGGATTTGCAGGTCTCGTACACCTTTGGCCAGTACCTCCGATCGATGGGCATGTTTGCCGCGCTTTGGACGGAGATGCGAACGGCGATCGCCTTCAATCGCGAAGAGCGGATAAAGCTTGAGAAGCGCATCGCGGAATTGGAGCAGGCACCGCAGATTTCCTACAACGGCATATTCGCGCCGGACAAGCAGTACAAGCCAGGGGACCTCACGACATTTCGAGGCTCGCTCTGGCACTGCATCGTCGCCACAATAGGCGTGACGCCGGGTGACGGCTGTTGTTGGACTTTGGTCGTGAAGCGGGGGCGGAATGCAAGGAACTCAACATGACAACAATTGAAGCAGCCCTGGAGTTTGCACGCAGGGAATTCGATCGAGCAATTCGCAACGAGCAAGAGAAGTTTCGGAACTTTCAGACGATGTCGGGGACTGATCCCGCGCGCATCGAGATGATCCTCAAGGAGCATCTGGTGGAATGCGAAGTCCATCGCGAAAAGTCGCTTGTCGAAATCGAGCGAAGCATTCGTGTTGCTGCGCGGACACTGCACTGAAGGGATGCGTTAGAGGCGCGGGGTGAACTGGACTGCGAAACTCCAGTACGTCCGCTTCCGGGGGACTGAGAGACATTCTCCGGCCGTGGCGCTAGGGCAGCTTTTGACCTGACCCAGAGCGGACTTTCCGGGCCGCCGCTTTGAGCTACAAGGCGACCTCGACCACTACTCCGTGAGACTAGCTTACCTATTCTTGTGTTGCGCTTGAACGAAGTGCGAGCGATCTTCAGAACGACAAGTTTTGCTTGCATCAATTTCGTGGGGCGATTGGCATGAGTCACGTCAACTTGTCCATCGCATGTTTATGCGGCCTGATTGCACTCCATCTAGCATCTGTTGAGCCGGCGCGCGCTCAGCAAGACACCAGTGCTTTGGAGGCAGTCGTAAGAAGCCGAATTTGTCCGGCTGACAAGACACGGTATGACGAACTCACCTATCGAGGGTATGGCTGTAGCACCGTATGCACGAAGCCGGAGCTGAATGGCACTCCGAATTGCGGGGGGCAACCTGGCAGCCTTGTTGGATATGACTCTCAATGCCAACGAATAGTTGACCAGAACAATAAAGTCATCAGAGCCTATAACCAGTTCGTCAGTTCGTGCAGCAGGACACGCTCGGACGGAGCTGACAACACAAAGCCGGCCGACAAGTCATCTCCATGGGCGAAACGTGCCGAAGATATGAAGGCCAAGGCGGAGGGAGCGGATGCAAGAAATCAGCAGAACGCAAGGGCCGCAAATCAACGCGTGCGCGAGATCGAAGAGAAGGAGAGGCTAAGGCTTGAGAGTGAGAGAACGAAGCTTCAGGAGGACCTCCGCAGACAGCAGGAGCAAAAGGAACAAATTGCTAGAGAGGAAGCTGAACGGCGCAACAAAGAGCAACCGAGTGCCTATCCCCCGGAAGTTCGCCTTCGTCACTTGGCGGACAGGTGCAGCAGGGCGATGGGAGGAATTGGAAATACCTTGGACTATTACCTGAGAGCACCTCACGAAAAGGGACAACGATGGAGCGTCTATGTAACACTGTGCGACCACTGCGAACATTACATTACCGGTGCTTGCGCCGAACTCGAGTCCGCAACAGGCATTAACAAACAGAACTGCTCCAACTACGACGAATGCCGAAAGTGACGAGAGCAATTCAAATGGAACTCATCGCGATTGCGTCTAAATGCCCGGTGTCAGTCCATGCATGGACCATGGACGAACAGCAAGTCATAATCCTTCACACGGGCGGCGCGACGGTCTTGAGTTTCGAAACAAATCCACCAGTGCTGGCGCAGCAGCACATTCACTTTGTGACATGCTGCATGCTTGGAGCCCGGCAATGCTTAGACTTCCGGTGTTAATGAATTTGGCGTTGCTGGCGTTGTCATCTTCCGTGGGCGCCGCAAGTTTCGACTGCAAAACGAACCGAAAGCCTGATGAAGTGGCAATATGTAATGACTCCACTCTTTCAAGCTTGGATAGCGAGCTAGCGGCAATCTATGTACGGCTGCGCGCGAGCTTCGCACCAGAGCAGGCGTCGGCTCTAAGAGAAACTCAACTCTCTTGGTTGCGGTCGCGGCGAGCGTGCGGAAACGACCGGGGATGTCTGGTAGGCCTTTACAGAGATCGCATCGACTCTCTCAATGCGCACGCTTCGCCACAGCAGCATACGAATCCTAATCCTCAAGCGATACCCGCAGAGGTGCCGCCAGCGCCAACGCTGGAAGGTATAGCCGCTTCATCGCAAGATCCCGATCGGGAAGAAACCCAACTCATATTGGAAGTCATCGCGAATGCGTTCAAATGCCCGGTACCGGTAACCACATGGGGTGGCCTAAGGAACGATAAATTGCAGTACACTGAACACTTTGTGCATACGTTTACTGGCAACGCAACGGTTCTGAGCTTCGAGACGAGATCTACCTATGTCGCAGAGTCGAGAAGGGAGACGTTGCAACGGCGTTCGCTTCCCATTAGCGAACTCGGCAAAGTAAAAATCGTTATGAACTACAGCCGGGACCCGACCTTGCCGCTGATAGGGATAGAGTGCCGAGATCGACCCGGCTGCATGGAAGAATGGGTGGAGGTGCTCTGCCAAGTTGATGTGGGGCCGGGCATCGATGCATCTAGGTCGTGCCGGACCACCAAGCGGCAGCCGATGCGTAAGTTGAGCGACAGGGACAGCGGTACTGACAACATATATATTTGCGACAAAGAGACCGCCTCAACTTTAGCGGAGGCGCTGACAGCCTTACGTGACAAGGCGGGGCAGCAACACAAGTAAGTTAAACGATTTGGTGCAGTTCGGCGTTTAAAGGCCGAGTACTGACGCGCACGCTGTGATCCTCGCTAATTGGCGACTTCCGCTTATGGCCCATCTCTGACCTTCGCGCCGTCCCCGCGTTGGGCTGCTCTCGGCCGCATACCGGACATACGGCTAACGGGATAAGAAGCACCAAGCAGCTCACGGGGCGGGATGTGAACGCCTCGATGTCGTGCAACTGCCATCATGTGCACGAGATTGGGTGCAGTAATCGCCGGATCGGAAGGCGCGGCGGACGTACCCGTGCCTGATGATCTTGAAAGGCCCCGACGTGCACGCGTCGGGGCCTTTGTTTTGCTGGCCGTTCTCAATCGCTAAAGTTATCCAGGTGATAACTTCGTTTGCTACCGGCAGTTCGTTAGAAACAGCGATCATGCTCCTATGCTAGTTACAGTAACCAGCTTAGCCAACTTTCTGCAATCTCTCCTCAGAAGCAAAAAAATTTAAGACGCCAAGATCAAACGGTTGCATCGAAAAAAACCAACCTACATACGTCGTTACCTCGTTACTCCTCTATCGGTTGGTGGACGATTGGGCTGCATTGAGGCTATTCATTCGATCAGGTTGATCGAGCAGGTTTCTCGCACCATCCCGCGCCGATATAGACCAGCGCCAATAGCGACGAGCGTCCGCATGCGGACAAACGTCCATAACGGCCAGCGTCTAAAGGCCAGCGTAAAGCGAGCATCAACCGAAGGTGCGGCCCGCATAATTTGCGGGCCGCACTGGCAACGTCAGGAGCTGGGCTTAACTCCTTCGGAGGCGGCAGGATGGACCAATACGAATGGGAGAGGCTGGCTAAGCAGCAGGAGCGACTGCATCCTGATCTAGATGCCCATCTAATGGAGACGCCGCACGGTCTCATGCTGAACCACCCGCTGGTGCAGGAATGCCACGGTTTTGTTGACCTGGAGCACGCGGCCATTCTCAACCAGCGCTATCGCGAAAAACTCCAGGATGTGGATGAAGCCCTTGCGGGACGCAAATGGATACTTTCATTCACCTGCACGAGCGACCCTATCGAATTACTGCATTCATGGAGGTCGCCCACGAACTCTCAAACAAGGACTATTGGTTTCTGCTTTCCGATGTTTGGACCGACAGCGAGAATATCTGGCAGAACCTAGACGACTGGCGCGAGCTATGGAATGAACCCCCGCGCTCGCAAGAAATACGCTAGCGGCTGGTCCAATTGTAGCCCCCGCGCGTGATCAGGCGCACGCGGTCACCATCGCGCTCCAGGCGGAGGCGATAGCCATATTCGGCCGGCCCATCTGCGGCTCAACGGCGACGTTTATTCCAATGCTCCGCATCGGGAACGATTGATGGTGTGCGCTCCAATTCGCGAAGCCGGTCGATTTGCGTTTTGAGGCGCGCCGGTAGTTCCGGCTCTGGTTTCAGCAACGCGCGTAGCCTCTCGCCGATCTCTCGAACGATGGCCCGGCTGTGTACGTAGTCAATGTCGATATGGTTGCGCATGACGGAGCCTTCGGTTGGCAAAAACGCCGTCCGGCTGGCCGATATCGGCCTAACACTGCTCCCCGCGACCCAATCGGGGCGCGGCTGACGCTTTTGAATGAAACTGGAGACCGCCACTTTTGGCTATCTGCGCGAGCGCTTGTATTCAGAGCAGCGGGTCGCTGGCAACGACCTTTGGCTATCCGCGACATGCGCCGTGTTACTACCGGCGAGCGACGGCCTCAGTTTTTCTAAAGCCTGGCGGACGCTTTCGTTCCTTGATTTCTGATTGCGACCGCGATGTTCCATTCCGAAGGAGGAACCTGCCCCAGCGGCTAGTCGCTGGCGCCATGGAAGCAACTTCCGATGCGGCCGAAAACATTGGGCCGCAGCGTTCGGGAACCATTTCTGAGAGTGCCCGGTTAGTTCATGGGGCGATAAAGGGGACCATCGTCATGAGGACCAAATATCTCGCTGCGATTGCAATAGCTGTTTTTGCTTGTAGTGGGCTGGTCGTGAATTCCGTCGGCTCGCTTCATCGCGAAAAGCAGTCCACGCTGGCCGCCATACAAGTGGCGGACCGATTAGCTGGGTCCTTGGATCCGTATTTGATACGGTCTGGTGGCTAAAACGGCCGGTGTAACTCAGAAATGTATTGGCGGCGCTGCCTTGAGTCATGGGGCATCGCGCCCGTTCGGCAAGCAAGGCTGTAACGCCTTTGCCTCACATCCCATCCCGCGCGCATCCATACGTCGCATTCCTCGTCTGTCGGATTGAACGCTGCCTCTGCCTACGCCGCAACTTCGTGTCCGTTACTTCCGATGTTGGCCCTTAGCAGAACGGCGTACAAGCCGCTGCTATGTCTGTTCTCCGGCCGACATCGGACGTGACCGCGCATGTCCGCATCCGGTTCATGCATGGCGATGTTCAGCGCGCAATCTGGCAACCGCCATTGCAACGCCCCACGGCGCGCGCATCCAGACATCGTGCTCGTTAAGGAAACGGTTACTGGTCACTGTCACCATTTACATATAGGTGTCGCCAAATGCGGCAGCGCATTCTGAGAACGGTTTAATACTTCGACACGCCCGGTTGGCGGTCTCTTGCAGGAGACGCCCCCAATGTTTAAGGGCTTCACGGTCTTCGTTGTTGCGCTGATCAGTACAGCGCAGGTGGATCAATATCTAACCCACGGTCAGTACACCGACGCCGCCATGGCTATGCTGCGGCAAATCAGGCATGCGTTCGGTTTTTGAGGTGTCCCTCCGGGATAACTTTGAGGCGCGTGATGGAAGGCATCGCGTCGGCTGATCTCGACGCGGATGAGCAACGCGCCCTTGCGATATTGGGAGCCGGACTTTCTATCGAGCTGTGTGACCCCGTTGCACTCCTGACCCTAAGGCGGCTCGGTCTGACCATAGGATCATCTCATTTGACCGCTGCTGCGCACGAGTTGCGGAGAGCCGTCGTTTTAGGCAAACTCGGGAAGTGTGATCTCTGCTTGAAGGTATGAATGAGCCTCGGGAGGTATTGCAGATGTCAGGGGCTATTGAGCGGATCGTGGAGGGTTCGTCCCGACCACAGCGCCATCGCAGATGTTCTTAAAGCCGGAATTTCACTCGAACCTTTTTGAAAGATCGATGCCCATGACGGTGAGGTCTTCGACATGCGGGTACCTATCAGCGATAGACGCCCAGTGATCTTGGAGTGCTGCGAGCAATTGGGCGAAATCCACCAAGTCTCCGGACGGAAGCTGCCATCGCCGCCCCTTTTTGCGGTTCACCAATACGAAGATGCCACGCGCTGATCGATTGTCACGCAGGTAATCGCCTGATAGTTGGACTTCCAGTCGCTCGAATAGGTGTGGCCCCGTCCAACGCTCAGCTAACTTAAGTTCAGCAGGCACGGGGGCGTCAAAACCTGCTCCGTGAAAACGCAAGTCCGGCCGCTTGGCGTCCGCAAATTCTTCTTCCTGCGTGATTGTATATCGACCTCGGGCTTTTTCGCGGAGTGCGTGCGCGAGAAAGTTGCGCATCTCGGGTTCTTCCTCGACCCGTTGGAGAATTCTCGCCACACTGTCATCGCCGTTCTCAAGGTCATCCTGGAGGTCAAGCAGCCGCGCTATCGCTAGGTCAGCAAGCTCGCGATGGTTTGTCGGCGTGCGATCCAGATGTTGGTGAAAGTCTCGTACTTGGGCAGGCAACCAAGGAGCTAAGTCCGCATCCTGTTCTGCCTTACTGCGTGCAAATGATGTGAGCCACGGCCGGGAGTCGGCGTTAGGATGTTGGATCGCAATTTCCGATAGCGAGACAAATGCTTCTTTTCCCGGGATCTGCTTAAGCTGATTGAAGAGCGCGTTTCGTGCGCTTTGAGCGTTGTCACGCAAACCCGGCGAATAGACCCCGCCGCCTATTCGGTTGATATCCTCATCTTCGCGAATATAGGTTTGCATCAGTAAGAACAATTCCTTTAGATGCTTAGGCGTAGCGAACCTTTGACGTACGCGTCTGGTCTCCGACCGTTCTGTTCCTGCCAATCTCGTAACGAAGTTCATTGCGAAGTGTGTTTGGTCAGCGGGGGATGCTATGTTTGACAGCCGAGCCGTTAGCCGTGGAATGGATTGCTCCGGGGCAACGCCGGTCCAAGCAGCGAACCATATCGCAGCAATCTCGTCACTTGCTGAGCGCTGAGCGTTGGCTTTCGCGAGTGCGGCCAAGTTCTCGTCCGATACCGAACTGCTCCCTTGAACGATGGTTAGCAGCTTCCCCAAATTGAACAGATTCTCAACTTTGGTTGTTCGCAGGAGATCCAGTATCGCAGGAGCAATCCAGTCCCAAGCCCATTGTCCGGACCAGCTCACGTCACTGAGTAGATAGTTAGATTCTTCGCGAGGCCGTTCTGACAATATCTCCTCCGTTATTTCGGCGAGAAGGAAATCGCCGACAATTTCGGGATAGGTCGCGAATAGCTTGGGAAACCACGGAGGGAAACCGTTCAACTCATGAGCAGCATAGCGGCAAGCGAGTACTACCTCCTCCTTCGCCAAGTTCGAAGGCCAGTTTGAAGTTTCAGCCGCCTCGATAGCCAGTCCGGCCAGGCCGAATATAATGAATATCGGGGTGGAGTTCGCCGGAGCGCCTTCAGAGCGCAGTATGGGCCGGTACTTGCGCCAGTATTTTGTTACGCCTTCTCGATACGCCTGCGCTATCTCTTCTCCAAATTCGGGCGCTAGTTCGCGCCACCGACCAGCCGTCCATCGATTGCTCTGGTCGGCCGTCTCGCGAAGGTGTTCGTGCAGATACCATTGGGCGGCTGAGATGTCGGACTGAGCCTTGAGCTGGGGCGCCCGAACAAGCTCAATATTGGAGAGAATGAATTCTCTGGACTTTGCGCGATTGTTACGTTCCCGTCTATCTCTGTCGGCAGCGCGTTTCTTCCATTTCTTTTCTTCGCGCTCGTGCTCGCTTACCGGGGGAGCGAGCATTAGCTGTAGCCGCTCTTCGAGTTCGCTGTTGCTGTGCACGAGTTCGCGAAGTCGATCTCGCCACGACTGCGGCCTGCTCGCTTTCGCGTAGATGTCGAATGCAAGAGTAAGGGCAACTAGCCTATCGTCTTGTTGGTCCGACGTGCGAATAGCATCAGCAGCATAGTCGAAATCATCCGCGCCGAACTTCCAATGAGCGATCCCGGATGCCTGCCAGAAGCTGGTCAGTCGGTGTTCCTGCTTGATGAAGAAAGCACTCTGGCGCGTCTTGCGCACATCATACCAAAACGCTGCCCGGTTGAGCTCAGTCCAGGCAGGGATCAAATTGCCAAACTCGACTTTGACCTCGCGGAGGTCGTCATCCCATCTCCTGACCGCCCCAAATTTATAAAGGATGCCAAGGGCAGCTTCACCCGTTGCTTCTGCTCGTCTTTCCGTAATCAGTCTCTCTGCCGCGACTGAAGCGGGATTTATTAACCATGAGTGCTTCTTCGAGGCATCGCAGTAGCCTCGTTCGATGAACGGAGGTTCTTCCAGAAGGTGGTTCAATCCCTCCGCGAGCTTCGGAAGAAGCTCGATTGGTGTTGTTTTCACAAAGCTCATCACAGCGTCCGTCAGCGAATCCACCGTAAATGGCCTCTTTGGCGCTGCTTTAGCTAGAGACGCAAGGAGCCACGCCATTGTGTCCGGTGTGGGATTCGATGCAGTGACAATCTCGCTGAGCCAGTCGCGATTCAAAGCTGGCGCTTCGCCCAAAAAGTTTATTCGCAAGTCATGCAGGTCTTCGGTCGTTCCAGTAGCGCGAAGAGCGCGTATGGCAGCGATGCGCGCGTGCTCCGCTGTGGTGGGAGAGAGGGCTAGAAGTTTCACTTCCTCCTTGAGCGAACCGACACGTCCTAACCACACCATCCTTATGAGGAAGCTGACCAGTTCCCAGTTTGAAGCATACGTTTTTAATAGGGCGCGAATGTCTTCCGACAAGTCTGGATTGGCGAATCGCTGCGCGGCGGCGTACTCAAGAGCATTCCGACCCGCTTTCCCGGAGGCGAGTTCCTTGCATACCTCAGCTAGTGTGGCCTTCTGAATTGCTAGCGGTAGGGCGCCAGGATCGCCACCTTCAAACAGCACCTCTGGCGCGATGCGAAGAACTCGCTCGCGAATACGGTCATCAAGGATGGCGAGCCATGGCAATACTGGACGCATGGTGGGTACGACAACTTCGAGGCCGTACTGAACGCGGAAAAGCAGGGCCTCGACCTGACGTCTGGACGCAGATCTCTCAAGCAACTGCGCTAGCCATTCGGCAGCCAGAAACTCCCGAACTGAGCGATGATGGAAACGGACAGTCCCGTAAATCGCCTCATCGAATATGGGACGAGAAAGGAGCGTCTGCTAGTCGCGGTCGTTCCAGTCGGACAAAACCATCCGAACAGGGATGCCCTTGTTATTATGAGAGCCATCCGGCACCTGGATAGTCGGCTCCTTCCCTAAGATGCAGGCTGCTGCGAGCAACCGTGCGCCTTCCCGCGCACGCACGGCCGAAAGTGGCTGTGCCTCACGATGGTTTTGATCTCGCTCTTCCAGGCGGCGCAGAACGCTGTTGTGCATCAGTTCGATCCGCGTGCCGATGCGGTGCTCTTTTTTCCAAAACTCAATTAACTCCTCAAGGTCTTGCGGTCTGGTCGTGAATGATTCGGCGTCAGCGCGCTCGATCTCTTCCAAAAATGCTTGCGTATCAGTCACCCCGCGCGCTTGCGAGAACACCTTTATTTGTGATGCCGAGAGGTCGTCGAGAGTGACGATGCGTAAAGCTGACGGCGTGTCCTGCTCGCCTGAATTCTCTGTGATGAACGTCTCGACGTCGAGAGCATCCTCGTCGAGCGAATCCTCTTGCTGCGGCTTGTTCGTTGCGAGCCTTGTGGTCTCCGGAGCGAATGGAAGATGACTTTCACACAATTTGGCGTCTGTCCTAGCGCGCCAAGCACTCGTGCGACCGGCGAGAACGATGTGCGCACGGGCGGCGGCGGTCTGCACGCGGCGGCCAAGTTTGCGGATAGCTAGTTCGAAGTCGCCGGGATTCCGAAGCCGCGCTTCATCAACCGAGTCGAGCAGTAGCCATCCCTCATCGGTTGACGCGAGCCACTCGTTGAATTCTTCGAACGTTCCAACCTCAAATGCATCTTCAAAGTCGTTCGGAATATGCTCAAGGCGCATGAAGAATGCCTTTTTCTGCTCGGCGCGGAGGGATTTGGCCGTTTGGCGTAATTCCTCTGTCTTGCCGGTGCCAGCCTCGGACAAGATGACCGTGCGAAAACCCTTGAGGAGGTCGTCCCAATTGAGACTTGGTCCGATGGAGAGTGCTCGGTCTAAATCGAACGCATCGCTGTCACGCGCATGTTTTGCGAGTTCGTGAAACGAACGTTCCAACTGGACAAAATCATTTGGCAGTTTGAGCATGGCCCGAACTCTATCAGAGTCGCGAGCCGAGGGAGCGAGGCGCCGACTGGGGTTGAGCCGCTAGTACACTATAAGGACACTAGACCAAGTTCCTCTTTTTGTATCAACTGGTTAAGTGGATCCACCTTCTCCCACAAAGGGGAGAAGGAAGGGCATACCAGCTACCGCCAACCGTTAGGCCACGGAGACCAAGAACTCGGCCGAAAACGGTCGGGGGGAACGTAGGTAGCGCTCTCCCGCTACCACGTATCCCCCACTATTGTGGTGGGCCTCCGGAAAGACCTCCCCGCCTATCAGGCTGGCCAGTCTACCTTTGACTTCGACCTCGAAGCCCTTCCAAGGTCCCTTTGGATGGACCGTGACGCTGTGCACGAGGGTCCGAAAATCTTCCACTAGGGAACCGCGGTCGTCCTCTGCCTTCGAATGGCCAGACATTGTCTCGGCAAGCGCGTTCACTGAACTGATGTAGCGATCCAAGGCAGATGGGTGGAGCGCGACGGGAACGGGGACTTCTTCGAGCGCGGCCATTTCGGCCTCGACGCGCAGCCGCTCTTCCTTGAGCTCCCCGATCCGCTGCTTGGCGTCCTCCTCAGATATGACGTACTTGATCACAAGATCAATGTTGCGTTGCCGCTCACCTTCGATCCGGTCACGTTTCGCCGCCAGTCGCGCACGCACCGCGACCGCGTCCCCCGCAAGCCGCTCTCGTTCGCTGTTATAGCCGCGCACATAAGCCTCGATCAGCCGCGGATCTTTTAATTCCTCGGCCATGCCACGAAGCACAAGCCTTTCGATATCGCGCAGATAGATGATCCTGCGATTTGAACAAATGCCGCCCTCGCGAACCGCAGAACAACGAATCCTAGTCTTTCCAGTCTTGTCACGGTCATGAACCGACATTCCGGACCCACAACAACCGCAGCGAAGAAGACCGGAGAGGAGATGCGGCGCCCGTCGCTTCACGTGGCTGGCCAAGTGGCTCTTCTTGGTCTTTAAAGCGTGAGCCTGCTCCCAAATCGACTGTTCGACGATGCGTACCTGAGGCGCCTCGATGCTCTGCCACTCATCACGAGGGTTCGGGCGAGATAATCGCTTGCCCGTATCAGGATCTTTGACCATCCGGACTTTGTTCCAGACGATACGGCCGGCATAGAGTTCGTTGAATATGAGCCCGGCACCACGCTGGGCGTTGCCATTGATCGTCGACGCGTTCCATCGCTGGCCTCGCGGTGGACGAACGTTTTCTCGGTTGAGATCGTGTGCAATGTCCCGGGGCGTTCGTCCCGCGGCATATGACGTGAAAATGCGCCGTACGATCTTAGCTTCGTCTTCGACTATTTCAAGTTCACCGGGTTTGCCGGGAACGGCTCGATATCCGTAGGCACGCCCACCGGCGTGTCGACCGTCTCGTATCACACCGGCCATGCCGCGACGGACCTTCTTCGCTCCGTCTTCGCGCTGCATCTGTCCAACGAGGCCGCGAATTCCAATCAAAATCGAGTCCGCAGTGCCATCATGAACGGCTTGGATTTCGATCCCTTGGAAAGATAGCCTTTTGTGGATGCCGGCCAGGTCTTCCATATCACGTGAAAGCCGATCCAGCGCTTCCACAATGACAACGGTGAAACGTTGTTGGCGCGCCGCATCCATAAGCTGCATCAAGCCATCGCGCCCGAATACAGAGGCCCCAGAACGAGCCTTGTCCGCGAAAGTCGCAACGACGTCGAGTTGATGACGGGCCGCATAGCCCCTGCACAGAGCAATCTGATCTTCAGTCGACTTTTCGTTCTGAAGCTCGGTCGAGAACCGAGCATAAACTGCTGCGGGCTTCATATTGAACACCACCGCTGATGCGCTTCTCGCCGGCGGCATCAAGATGATCTTTCATCAGCCGCTCACTCTCAAACACATGATCGCGCCTCGCGTCGGCTATTGCAAGAGCTTCAACAAACTTGACCAGAGCAGGATCAATGTCACGTGGGGTTACACATCGTGGTGCATGATGAAACACTTCCCTCGTCTTCGTACGTTTCATCCCGCAAGATGCTGCGTGGAGTCCACGAATGGCAGGCCGCTTACACGTCGGTCGTAGAATTGGATACGATTGAAAGCGGAACGGACACACTCTCAGAAGCGGAAAAATCAGGAGCGGAGCTTTTGTTCTGGCAGCGGTCAGGTCGGGAATTCACTGGCGTCACTTTGTGCAAAGCCCCGCAACCAGACCGATATGAGCGGCGGGCTAAGCGATCGGCTTCGTTGATGTGGCTGTCTTTTGTTTCAATCCGATCGCGTTCGTTGCGCTGCGGTTGGGTCGTTTCTGGTGCGAAACTGGTGCGGTCACCTGCTCGTGCAGATGAGTCGGGATTGACATCGATAGCTCTCTATCGCTGAACTCTCTTCAGGATGATCATCAAGCGGATCGATTTGGCTCCCTCTCAAGGCTGAAACAGGGGTTCGATTCCCCTAGGGAGCGCCAGCAAACTCAGGCACTTAGGTAGCCATCAGCCGCGTTCGTTGAATAACGGTTGAATAAGACGCTGGTGATCAGCGGCGAACGCTTGCGGAATTTGCTGCCGACATTCGCCAAATAGCCTCGGCGCGATGCCTCACAGTGGCTGGCGCATTCGCGAAAAATTTTCGCGTCGCTCTTTGATGTCCGGAAATAGTCAAACCGCCGCTGACGTGCGCTGTCGTACGCGAGCGCCCTCGGCTGTTCGCATTGACGTTGCTCGTCGCACAATCAACTCTTGTCCCGTCGAGCTTTCTGCGAATAGGAGGTCCACGTGAGCTACAATCGACGAGAGAAAACTGGCGGACACCAGTCACACGTCAGTCTATCCGCCCCGAAAGCCGCAGAACGGAGCACGATGCCATTCGCCCAGCGGCTCACCTGCACGATTGACGATGCATGCGAAGTTACCGGCTTGGGACGCACGAAGCTTTACGAGTTGATAGGAACTGGGCGTATCGCCACGACAACGATCGGACGTCGGCGACTAGTAGTGGTGCGCTCACTTCTGGCGCTGCTTGACACCAGCATGTCGAACCAATGGTCGTGCGACTGAAGGGAGCGCCCACTTTGAACGCACTTTTCCTCAGGCGCTCATTTTGATAACACGACCGTGTTCACTTAGCCGGTCGAGCGCCCAGCATAGGAACAGCTCCTGATACGGCGAATCGCTTTGTCCGTTATTCGTTCCGGCTGCTAGCACATGGCTGGGATTCGCAATGGCAGGAACTCAGGGTTTGGAGTGCTACCGCCCGCGAACCCGCGAGAAAATCCAAAGCCTCAGCTAGCGCTTCATTTCCGTTTGTACGCGTCCGGCAAGTGCCGGACCGGGCTCTCGTGAACCGAGCCGCGTCGCGTCTCGGCCGTGCGGCTTCGATCCCTCGCGCAGAATAATGTGTCGCTCGCCGGAGGCACTCGCTCTCGGTCCCGCCGTCATTTCATTCCGGCGTCGCTATCACTGCCCTTCGTTCGGGCGCCTTCTTAACCGGTCTCGCGACTGCACTCGGTCCCGGGTCCCGCCGCTACGCGTCGGCGCTATGCTGACCCTCCTGCGGGTGCCTTTTTCTCTGCCGGGCATGGCTTGCACCAGCCAACATGCCCCATCTTCTAGATCTAAGGGGCTCCGCCCCTCGCGCGCGCCAGGGTAAAGCGCCGGCTCGTGCCGGCGCCGATCCGAGCGGTCTCCCCAGTCTTCCGCGCTTTCTCAGATTCTCAACACTGGAAATCCTGGCACGCGCTTGTGCAGACCCGCTCTTCGAGCGGCCCTCTCGGGCGGGCGATCCCCCTCCGCTCGGGTCGCCCTGGCACTTGCTACCCCTGGTCTCGCCGACGGGCAGGGGCGCAGGCGCGGAGTGCGCCCTGCACCCATGAAAGCAAAAGGAGATCGATCATGTCGGCCAAGCACGTTGAACAACTCCCCGAGAACGGAACGCAAGTTCTCATTCCGCTCAACAAGCTCAAGAAGTCCCCGAAGAATGCACGCAAGACGCCGCACAGCGATGCGGCGATCGAGGCCTATGCGGCGAGCATCGCCGCCAAGGGTATTCTGCAAAATCTGGTCGTCGAGCCGGAGGTCGATGGAGAGGGGACCGCTACGGGTTTCTATTTTGTGACCATCGGCGAGGGCAGGCGGCTTGCCCAGCTTCTGCGGGTGAAGCGGAAGGAAATCAAGAAGACCGAGCCGATTCGGTGCATCGTCGATACCGCGAACGATCCGCACGAAATCAGCTTGGACGAGAATGTCACCCGGGAAAACATGCATCCGGCCGATCAGTTCGAGGCGTTCAAGAAGCTGGCGGAAGAGCGCGGCTTCGGTGCCGAAGAAATCGCCGCCCGCTTCGGTGTGACGCCGCATGTGGTACGGAAGCGCCTGCGGTTGGGCGCAGTCTCTCCGAAGCTGATGCAGGTCTATCGCGAGGGCGATCTGGCCCTTGAGCAGTTGATGGCCTTTGCCATCACCGATGATCACGCCCGGCAGGAAAGTGTTTATGAGCGGCTATCCTATAACCGGGATGCCAGCACCATCCGTCGCATGCTCACCGAAACCCATGTGGTCGCAACCGACCGCCGCGCGCGCTTTGTCGGTATCGAAGCGTACACCGAAGCAGGCGGCTCGATCCTTCGGGACCTCTTCACCGAGGATCGCGGCGGCTATCTGGAAGACGTGGCGCTGCTTGATTTGCTGGTCACGGCAAAGCTTGGTCGCGAAGCCGGCGGTCCGGGCGGCCGAGGGATGGAAATGGACGGAAGCCCATCTCGATTTCCCACACGCCCACGGCATGCGGCGGACCTATCCGCATCCGGTCGAGCTTTCGGTGGATGATCAGGCCGCTCTTGCAACGGTACAAAAAGAATTCGACGGCCTCACCGAAAAGCACCAGACCGCCGACGAACTTCCCGATGAAGTGGATGCCCGGTTCGGCGAACTTGAGGCCGAGATCGAGCGGCTGGAGGCCAAGCGGCAGGCGTACGACCGCGACGACGTTGCGCGCGGCGGTGCATTCGTGATCCTCAATCACGATGGTGCCGTGCGGATCGAGCGCGGTTTCATCCGGCCCGCGGACGAAAAGCCGCAATCCGAAGCGGAGCAAACCGCAGAAGCTTCAGCGACAGGCGATCCGGAGCTAGATGATCAGGCAGTACAAGATGAAAGCGGGGAGGGTGCAGGTGCAGCCAACGAGGAAGAAGACGACCGCCCATTGGCTGACGTTCTCGTTCGCGACCTCACCCCGCATCGAACCTTGGCCTCCGGCTTAATCTGAGTGAACAGCCGGAAGTCGCCATCGTTGCGGTTACCCATGCACTCGCTGCGCAAATCTTCTATCTCGGCGCGGACGCCCATGTCGTCGGTATCCAACCAATCAAGACGGATTTGGCAGGCCATGCGGACGGGATCGAGGACACGCCCGCCGGCAAGGCTTGGGCGGACCGCCACGCCAATTGGGCAAGGCAGATACCGCGCGAAGTCACGAGCCTCTGGGCGTTCGTCGCCGAGCTTGATCCCGACAGCCGCATGGCCTTGTTCGCCCATTGTGTCGCGCTGACCGTCAACGCGGTCAAACTGCCGTGGGAGCGAAGGCCCCGCGCTTTGGCAACAGCCGACCGCCTGGCGGAAGTCGTTTCCCTCGACATGACCGGCTACTGGCGGCCGACCGTGCGCAGCTATCTCGGTCGCGTCACCAAGGCACGCATTCTGGAGGCTGTCTGCGACGGTGTGAGCGGCGAGGCTGCCGAGCGGATGGCAGATATGAAGAAGGTCGATATGGCGGAAGCAGCCGAGCAGTTGCTGAGCGCGACAGACCGGCTGCCTCCTCTGCTGAGGACAGCAAAGCCGCAAGAGCGCACCGATGTACAAGGCGGTGACGCTTATTCGGAGGCTGCCGAGTGATTTTTTGGCCGGGGCCGCGCATGCGGCCCCGGCCATCTGCGGCCAATTCAATTGAGGCAAAGCAGCGACTCAGAGACGCAAGCGCGCACCTGGACGACGGAGCACGGGCCGTTCCGATCAGTGCCGATCGTAGCGAGCCGCTGACACAGGATCGTCGTCTAGCCCCCTTCATCAGCAGCGATGGGCCCTTCGCCGGGTCCTTGATCAATCGACTGCCGCCGTCCGGATTGTATTTCGGCGGGGGCCATCTACCAGCGGCGCTCCGATGCGCCACGACCGCATGCGAAATTGGTCGCTCATCGTTCTCTTTGGCGCGTCTTTACCGCCGTTGATGCTTGGGCGTCAGCGTGTGTTCGACCGATCAAGCCGCGTCCTTGTGCTGCTTGATTGCCGGCAGCCATGGTGGTCTCCGCCAGTTCTTTCACGGGCGGCGTCCAACGCAACCTCGAATGGGCTGATCAAGCCCGAGGGACGGCAAGAGCCTCGATCGCCTTCCCGCAACGGCTACGCCTGCTTTTTTCCCCTGCCGCAAAAGAGGCGGCATTCCTCGCGGAAAGCAAAAAAGCAGGCTTACCGCCGTCCTCCGCTGCGCTGCGGGCCTGACGGCTGCGGGCCGATCGCTCCCCGGGCCAAGGATCGCCATCGAGGCCGCGATGGGCGCGGCCCGAGCAACCAACGGAGACCACCATGGCTACCATCGGCACTTTCACCGCTTCGGACAACGGCTACGTCGGCTCGATCAAGACGCTGACGCTCAACATCAAGGCAAGGTTCGCCCCGTCCGAAAAGGACAACGACAAGGCGCCCGACTTCCGAATCTTCGCCGGTACCACCGAATTCGGTGCCGCCTGGAAAAAGACCGCCCGCGAGACCGAACGCGAATACCTCTCGGTCAAGCTCGATGATCCGAGCTTCCCGGCGCCGATCTACGCCTCGCTGGTGAAGGTCGAGGGCGACGAGGGCTTCACCCTGATCTGGTCTCGCCGCAACGGCGACTGATCCATCCGGATCATCCGCCCCGCCTCTTCGGAGGCGGGGCTTTTTGCGTTTTTGTTACCGCCTGGCAGGGAGGAGGAAGAGCAATTTTTTGGAAGTGAATCGCTAAGGGCTCCGCCCTCGCGCGGGCAAGGGTAAAGCACGCTGTGCGTGCCGGCCGGAGCGGTATCCCCGGTCTTCCGCGCCATGATTCATGACGACCAAAGTCGTCAAGGCGCGTGCAGACGCGCGCTTATCAAGCGCGCCCTTATCAGGCGGGTGATCCCCCTCCGCTTCGGCCGCCCTTGCCCTTGCTACCCCAGGTCTCGCCGACGGGCAGGGTTGCAGCGCAGCGCTGCGCTTCAACTCAGCCCATAGGAGAAACGACCATGAGCATGATGACTTTATCGCAAAGCGAACAACCGGTGTCCGGCGGCTTTCGTGTGGACGTGTCGCGCGGCCAACGGATTGGCCGTGTGTCGTCGGAATGGTTCTCACGACCGGATGACGAACGTTATTTGAACCTGCCCGACCTCTATAACGCCGTGCGCAGCCGCGCCGAGTGCGCGCAAGCGCGGACGGTGGAAAGCCGGGCCATCCGGGTGGAGGCCAACAGCAACAATTCCGAGCGACTGGCCTTAATGGTACCGGGACGTGACGAGCCCGTTGTGCCCACCCATTGGAGCTTTGGCCAGTTGTGCACGCTGGTCGGCGCGCCAACGTCCTATTTGCGGCAGCTTCCCGCAGCTCTGTCAGGCATCAACCTGCAACATGGCTTGCTGTCACACCGCGCCGAGCTCGTGAAAACCCTCGAGGCCGATAACGGGCGGATCGAGCTTCGTGCTGTTACCGGACCGGACTACGGCCGTATCTGGGACCATGAACTTGTCGCCGCTGTGACGAGGATAGCAGGCAACGGCACCGGCGATACCCGGTGGAAAGTGCCGGGCGTGCTGGATTGGTCCACGATGACCCACAATCCCTTTGTGGAAGTGACCAAGGACACGACGACGCTTTACGCCAGCGACCGCGACGTATTCCTGTTTCTGGTCGATGACACCAATCCGATCGAGGCGGGGCGACTGCGAGACGGATCGCCGGATTTGTATTTCCGGGGATTCTACTGCTGGAACAGCGAAGTCGGCAGCAAGACGCTGGGCATTGCGAGCTTCTACCTCCGGGCCGTCTGCATGAACCGCAATCTATGGGGTGTGGAGAATTTCGAGCAAATCACGATCCGGCATTCGAAATTCGCCGCACAACGTTTCGCACATGAGGCGGCGCCAGCGCTGACGAGCTTTGCCAATTCCTCGCCCGCGCCATTCGTGGCCGGGATCAAGGCCGCGCGAGAGCGAATCGTTGCTCGCACGGACGAGGACCGAGAAAACTTTCTCCGCAAGGGCGGATTTTCCAAGTCGGAGACGACGAAGATCATCGAGACCGTTCTAGGCGAGGAGAACCGCAAGCCGGAAAGCATCTTTGATTTCGTGCAGGGGATTACGGCGCTGGCCCGCACCAAATCGCACCAGGATGCAAGGCTTGAACTCGAAGGGAAGGCAAAGCGCTTGATGGAGCGCGCCATCTGAGGGGACGAGCCGCGCAATCGGAACCGGTTGCGCGGCTACTTCCCGATAGCCTATGCGTTGCCGCCGGTCCGGCAGGCCGGACCGGCGGCAACGACGCGTGTCCGCGTCCGGCGCTCGCCGGGCCTTCGGCCCGGCTCGCGATAACAAAGGAACAAACTAGAAAAGTGAGACAGTCGGCATCCAGCCACTGCCAAGGTGGAAGAGCCGGTAACAGTTACTTCTTTTTGCGATCCGGTCGGATCGGTTTGCGACCCTTGGGTAATGTCTTGGGCGTCGTCGCTCCTTTAGGCGGCTGGAGGAAGAATTCCGATAACTGAACACCAAGCGTTTCCGCCAATCGGTCCAGCAGATCAATCGTCGGGTTCTCCGATTGCCGTTCGAGACCGCTCATGTATGAGCGATCGATCCCGGCATCGTATGCCAATTGCTCTTGCGGAATGCCGCGATCGACGCGTATCCGGCGGACATTCCAGGCCACGAGCGCACGAGCTTTCATGCGCAAAAGCAGCCATTTGGTAGGCCATCAAACCACTGGCTATAACCGATCTATTTCGATAGTTTAGTCCATAAGATAGGCTCAGGCTTCAATGAAGTGCCGTATGCTACATGAATAGACCGCCAGTGGACCCCGACGTTGCAGATGCGGCGCCAAATGAATCGGCGATGACGACCTATGACGAACAGCATGTCGTCACGTACATTCGCCTTCTGCAGGCGGAGGGTGAGGGAGCGGACTGGCGGGAGGTGGCTCGTATCGTCCTACATATCGATCCGGAGCGAGAGCCTGATCGTGCGCGTACTGCATATCAGAGTCATCTTGCGCGCGCCAAATGGGTGACCGAGCAGGGGCGCCTCTTGCGTGGCGCCGGCTCAAAATAGAAGAAAATCGCTGACTGAAGACTTGCAGCCAGAACTATTTTCTTCCGCTAACCGGTGGTCATTCTTATGCACCACGTGGTGCCAAACTAGGGGCTTCCTACAACCGCTTCGTTCATAACTATTGCGCCGCAATCCTTGTTAGCTGCGTGCAATGGGGCGGAAACAATGCCTGAATTCGACTGGCGATCGCCGGATTCATTTAAGAGCCTAGAGAACGCTGAGATCACTGAAATCGCCTGGGTAGGCCTTCGTATGAACGTGGACTATCAGCGTGACTACGATGCGATCATCGCTAGCAGCTCAGATGGCGGGGTGACCGAGGAATTCAGGAGGAGGTGGGGCCTCTGCTTTCGCGCATGACCCGCAGAGGTCATTCCGCGAGCAGACAATCTTTTGGGCGCCCGAGGTTCTGCCGACCGTCGTTCCGGTCGCTGTAACCACTTCAACGCTTGGTCACGGCCCAACGTCTCAGCCACCGTTTGATCTTGCAACTGGCCACGTGCGCCGTGCCGCTGACGGCTGGCACGCCGTGCTGCAAATCGGTTCGGCGGAGCATCGCATCTGGTCGAAACAGCCGCTGACCGCAGGCGCTCGCTATGCGGCCGAGTTGCCATTTGACCGCGATTTCGAGGCGCGCGCGCATGCCGCCACGCGGCTGTGGCGCGCGATGAATGGACGCGCGCCAGGACCTCCGTTTCATCGCGTGCCCAAACAGCGGCGCGAACGACTGTGCGCAGCTCTTCGCGCGGTCGCCGCGTATCTCGCCGGCGCGACTTATCGCAGCATCGCAGAAGCTTTGTTTGGCAACGCGCGCATATCGGATCGTGGTTGGAAAACACACGATCTGCGCAGCCGAACCCGTCGCCTTGTACAAAGCGGCCTCGCATTTGTGCGCGGCGGCTATCGCAAGCTGCTTCGGCCCAGGCGTAGGGACGAGTAGCGCCCTTCCTGGGGTGCCGAAAATCGACCCCCCGATCGGCATCCCCCTCCGAGACTGCGCTTCTCCATGATGACCGCACACACGCCGGCGCCGCCATACGCGGTGCGCCGTCACCTTGGAGTGCTCAAATGCCCGATCCGATGGCCGGACTGCCCCCGCGCTTCCTGCGTACACCGGAGGCCGCGCGATATCTTGGCCTCTCCGGTCGCACACTTGAGAAGCACCGCACGTACGGTACTGGGCCAACGTATCGGAAGATCGGCGGGCGCGTCGTCTACGCTCTGGATGATCTGAAAGCATGGGCTGATCTCGGCGCCAAGACGTCAACCTCGGATCCCGGCAGGGGCACTGTGCTGCCGGCCAAGAAGCACCCGGGTCTGCGCCCGTATGCGGGCCAAGAACGTCGCTGATCGCCGCGTGAGAGCAGTGAAAATGCGGCGCAAACACCATTCCGAGCGTGACCAGCTTGAGCTCTTTCGGGCGCTGCCCGGCGATCTCGCGCCGCGCGACGCGCAGGATCTGATGGCTTATCCATTCTTCTCGCTCGCAAAAACAAGGCGGATTGTACCGATCGATTTCCGTACCGGTGCGATCGCAATTCGTGTCGAAGCCGTGCCGGAACACGGCATGGCAACCATCTGGGATGCGGACGTTCTGATCTGGGCCGCTTCCCAGATCGTCGAAGCCCGTGACGCCGGATTGAAGACGTCGCGCCTGATGGCTGCAACGCCTTACGAGATTTTGACGTTTGTCGGCCGCGGCACCAGCGCACGCGACTATGACCGGCTGAAGGCGGGTCTCGACAGACTTCAGTCAACGACCGTGCTGACATCGATCCGCCAGCCGGCAGAGCGGCGACGGCATCGCTTCTCCTGGATCAACGAGTGGAAGGAGACGGCCGATGCAAGTGGTCGTCCATTTGGGCTCGAGCTGATCCTGCCGGACTGGTTCTACGCGGGCGTCATCGATGACGCGCTCGTGCTGACGATTGATCGCGCCTATTTCAATCTGACGGGCGGACTTGAGCGGTGGCTCTACCGGCTCGTGCGCAAGCACGGTGGGCGCCAGGAAGGTGGCTGGAGTTTTGACCTGGTGCACCTCCATGCCAAGTCCGGCATCCTCTCCCCGCTCAAGCATTTTGCCTACGACGTACGTCAGATCGTGCAGTGCCAGACATTGCCCGGCTATCAGCTCGTGCTCACACGCGACCCGAACGGCACCGAGCGTCTGAACTTCGCGCCAACGCCCGTCGGTCCACTAACGGCGCGCCTGCGCCGGCGCGGTCTCATTCGAAATTCGGAGGACAACCTGTGAATCAGCTCGTGCTATCGGGGACCGCAACCCGCGTGCTATCGGGGACCCGATCCTCGTGCTATCGGGGACCGGAATCGAGCTTAACTGCTTGTTTTTCAGCGCTTTCCAGCCGCTCTAACTTTACTAACCAGAAATCCTTCGGATTTCTTCTAACGGACCAGACCACAAGCCGCATTGGGGGCGAGTCGCAACGGCGGGCCGTCAGTCCTGCTTGCCTTCAGAAGCCGCATACGCACTTCACTGACTGCAAAGCTCACGGCTACCGGTCCCAGCTTCGAGGAGCGGCAGCATGAGCGACCTCACCGAAGTGGAAGTGTTGTGGCTCGAGAAGCGCATCGAAAACCGTATTCGGTTCGGTCGTATCGTCAAGGAACGGAAGCTTGATCGCCATCGGCACGTCCTGTCATTTGCGCCCGGCAGCATCTTTGCCTTCGTCCGTTGGACCTCCAACGACTTCGGCACGATCATTTCGCAGGTCGACATCTTGCGCGCGGTCGCGCCGGGACAGCGCTGCTCGACCGTGCCGTATGTGACGCCCGGCGGCGAGATTTTGCTGCGACTCTCCGGCTGGCCAAAGGTCGAACGCGTGCTGCAAATGACCGATGCCATCGAGGCGCTCGCCATCGATCCAGCCGACGTCGCTCCCGATCATTGGCATCACGTTCATAACCGTCTGTCCGTCAACGAAAACCCGCGTCCCTACACGAAGGCGCGCCACCAGGCTTGGCTCCATCGCCAGAGAGTAATGCGATGACGAGCCGCCTGATGACGCTGACCACGATGTTTGCGGTAGCTGGCGCACTTGTCGCGACAATCGTGCTGGACCCGCTTCCGCTCTACATCTGGAATGCATCGGCGAGCGTGCCGGTCGGCCTCTATCGTTTACGGCCAGCGATGCGCTTCCATGTCACCGAGCTGGTCGCGGTTCAGCCGCCGGATCCGCTCACGACTTTCCTCGACCTGAACGGCTATCTGCCGGTCGGCGTCCCCATGCTCAAGCGGGTCTTGGCGCTGCCGGGGCAGACGGTCTGCAGAAGCGGTCTCACTATTTCGGTTGACGGCATTGAAATGGGCGAGGCGCGAGATCGCGACGGGCGCGGGCGGCCGTTGCCGAAATGGCAGGGTTGTCGGGTGGTTGGCGACGGCGAGCTGTTCCTCATGAACTGGCAGTCGGATGACTCCCTTGACGGCCGATATTTTGGTTTCCTTCCGGCGTCGGCCGTGATCGGCCGTGCCCTCCCGGTGTGGACGTGGGAGGAATGATCGTGCGTGTTTTGCGCTTCCGTCCTGCCATTCCTCTGTTCGATCAAGTGCAGGACCATTCCTCCGTCCCGACCAAAGCTTGCAAGGCCGACGCGAGCAGCGGCGGTCCAGGGCGGCCGAAAGGCCGGCGCGAAGCGGCTTCAACCTGGACGGGCGCGAGCACGGCGGCACGCTTGCGTTTGTCCGAGGGGAGCTTGCGCGCTGTCGTACCGTTGTTCATTGCGCTGACCGCGAGTAACGCCGCTGCTGTCGCCGAGACGCGACCCGCGGTGCCTTCGGCGCGTCATCGAGCTAGCGATCCGTTTGCGGAGTTTGTCGAGCAGGCCTCTCGCCGCTTCGGCGTGCCGGTCCGCTGGATACGCGCAGTCCTGGACGTCGAAAGCGACCAAGACGTGCGTGCGAGGTCCCCGAAAGGTGCCGTGGGACTGATGCAGATCATGCCAGAGACATGGGCAGAGCTACGTCTGCGCTACGACCTCGGCGGCGATGCCTACGATCCCCATGACAACATTCTTGCGGGGACAGCGTACCTTCGCGAGCTGCACGACCGGTACGGTTTACCGGGCTTCCTAGCGGCCTACAATGCAGGACCTACTCGCTACGAAGAGCACCTGGCCGGCCGTCCATTGCCCGCTGAAACCCAGATAGATCTGCAGAAGCTTGTGCCGATCATCGGTGGCGACATTGCAGGTTCCTCTGCAATCGCGAGTCTGCGGTCCTCGATGGGAGCGCTCTTCGTGGCGCGCTCTGAAAGCTCGAAGACCGCTGCCGGGCTGCAACCTGGGAGTCCCTCGAACCGAGCTCCGACGACTACCTCCGTTCAGGACACCTCGGCCATTGTGCCACGGGCAACAGGGTTGTTCGTCGCGCGATCTGACGTGGGAGGCTCGCGACGAGCGAATGCGCAAGCTCGCCTGCATTAGTGCGGCTTGGCGAGGAATGGGCGGAAAGACAAGCGCAGTGGGGAGGCACGACAGCAGGACGGCGAGATAAAAGGGGCTCGCCGGTCGAACCGCAAGCCATTGACATGGCTTGGGTTCGGCCGTGCCGGTCGGTCGGGGCACGTGCCGCGCCTTGCGTTTTCAACAATGCCATCAAGACCATTTTCGGCACTGTAGGCGCTTTCGCTCGCTTGGAGCGCCGGCCATGACCGCAGGTGATAGCGAACTGCGTATTCGACCCGGGCGCATCCGCAGCACACGCGCGCCAAAGCCAAAGAGTTTTATTAACCAGGTGATACGCGCCGCGAAGAAAGCCGGCCACACCTCGGGTCGAGCTGGGGCGGGCAAGCGTTCTGCAGCCTACGGGCGCTCCACCTTCGGGCGCGGCCGGCTTTCCTTTAGCCGCAGCCGGTTATTCAGCCCGGCGCGGCGAGTTGTGGTGAAGGCGCGTGTTGTTCGCCACAAAGGACGAGCCTTCCGCTCAGCACCACTGACGGCTCATCTCTCATATCTGAAGCGCGATGGCGTGACCCGGAGTGGCGAGCGGGCGGAGATGTTTGATGCCGGCAGCGACCGTGCCGATGGCGCGGCTTTCGCGGAACGGTGCCAGGACGACCGCCATCATTTCAGGTTCATCGTCTCGCCTGAGGACGCCGGCGAGATGACCGACCTCAGGGCCTTCACCCGCGACCTCGCCAAGCAGATGGAGACCGATCTCGGCACACGGCTCGATTGGGTGGCCGTCGATCACTGGAACACGGACAATCCTCACGTCCATCTTCTCGTTCGGGGAGTTGACGAAGAAAGCGCCGATCTCGTGATCTCCCGCGACTACATCAGCCGGGGCCTCCGTTCACGCGCCGAGGAACTAGTCGCCATCGAACTGGGACCAAGGCCGGAGCACGAAATCCGCAATTCTCTGGAACGGGAAGTCACGGCAGAGCGATGGACACGACTAGATCAGCAGATCCGGGTGGCAGCCGACGAAACCGGCTACATCGATCTTCGCCCCGCGAATCCCAGCCGTTCGGATCCCGAGATCCGGCGCCTGATGGTTGGCCGCCTTCAACACCTGGAAAAGATGGGCCTCGCGGCATCAGCTGCTCCAGGGGAATGGATGGTCGGGGTGGAAGCCGAGCGTAACCTGCGCGACCTCGGCATGCGCGGCGATATCATCAAGACCATGCACCGTGCCTTCACCGAGCGTGGGGAAGCGCGCGGCGTTTCCGACTACGTCATCGAAGGGGGACAGCCGATGTCCCAGATCGTCGGACGGCTGGTCGATCGGGGATTGCATGACGAACTGCCTGGCGAGGCCTATGCCGTGATCGACGGAATAGACGGACGCGCGCACCACATCCGCTTCCGCGGAATTGAGGCCTTCGAACATGCACCGCCGGTCGGCGGAATTGTCGAAGTGCGACGCGTCGGTCAAGCCGGCGATCCGCGCCCCGCCCTGGTGCTGGCGATCCGCTCCGATCTCGATCTCGGTGAACAGATCACCGCGAAAGGGGCGACCTGGCTCGACCACCGCTTGGTCGAGCGCGACCCCATGCCACTCGCCATGGGGGGATTCGGCCGCGAGACCCGCGACGCCATGGAGGCGCGTGCCGAGCATCTGGTTCGGGAAGGCCTCGCGCGGCGGCAGGGCCAGCGCATCATCTTCCAGCGCGACCTCCTGAACACGCTACGCCGACGCGAGTGGGACGAGGTGGGAACAGGGATCGCTGCCGAGACTGGGCTTCCGTACGTGAAGGGGGCCTCCGGTGAACACGTGGCAGGCACCTATCGCCAGCGCCTGACGCTCGCCTCGGGACGCTTCGCCATGATCGATAACGGGCTCGGCTTCCAGCTCGTACCCTGGTCGCGCGAGCTCGAAAAGAGGCTCGGCCAGCACGTCACCGGCATCGTGAAGGACGGCGGCGGCATTGAATGGGGTTTTGGTCGCAAGCGCGACCTGGGCCTCTAGCAGTCTGCTGAAAAACCTTGAAATGGAGAATTTTCATTTTTCCGCCGGTCGTTTTTGGAGCGGCGCGGTAGAGTTGGATGTAATTTCGAGCTTGTTATTGAGTGTGCCCCGGCGCGGGGTGGCTATGCGGCGAGCAGTTTTGGAATTCGGATCAGGTTATAGGCGATCAGATTAAGCAGGAAGTCGGCGGCGACGCGAGCGATGCCCCGATGTTTGGTCTTGCGCATGGTGCCATGCTGCTTGCCCCATCCGAAAATGCACTCGACCATCGCCCGGCGTGATTGCGACATGCCGTATCCCGGATGCCGCGTGGTTCGTTCGTCGATCGCGCTGTTACGGTTCTTG
>NZ_JADPJJ010000163.1:0-1602 GCF_023073375.1 Bradyrhizobium sp. 197
GCCTAGAAAGTCTGCAACCTCGGCCTCGACCGCCTGGGCCAGCAGGGCACGCGCTCCATTGCGCAAGACTTCTGTGAGTTGATCGTCGAAGATTCCTGGCTGAATCAGATGGATGACGTTATCGTTGGACACGGCATATCGCTCCTTCGGTGGAGAAGTGGAGGCGTCAAGCACCCCCACGATATGCCGCCTGTCCGATTCCCGCCGTCACCAACTTTGGGCGATAGCTCCCCGCTTTCCAGCAAAACCAGTTACGGCAAAATGCCGTTTCTGGATTCCAAATCAACAGCTTGGGATTTCTTCACGGACGACTAGTTATCGAGTGCGGCGCGCAGATCGGTCATTGCACGCCTCCCCGCTAGGGCAGGCTCAATGTTCTGAGCGCATCGATGTCGACCTTCGCGTAAATCCGGGTAGTGTCGTGGTTCTCGTGCCGCAGCAACTGTCCGATCTCCGACAAGGTCGCGCCAGATCGGAGAAGCTCGGTAGCGAGACTGTGTCGGAAGATATGGGCGCCGCCGTGTGCGCAACCTTCGATTCCAACGCGATCGAGGGCAGCCTTGGCGATCATGGTGATCGCACATCCGGAAGCAAACCCGATGTGCGGCGCGAGTGTGCGGACGAACAACCGTGGGTACGACGATTTTGGGCGGCCGCTGCGCAGATATGCAACGATGGCCGCGCCAACGTCTGGCGGCATCGGCATCCGTGCACGCTGTCAGCCCTTGGCGCGAACGAGTATCTCGCTGGCGCGCCAGTCGATATCATCGAGCGTGAACGTCGCGACCTCGTGGGCCCGCAGGCCGAGCTTGGCCAGCAACAACAGAATGGCGTAGTCGCGCCGTCCCATCACCGTCTTTCGGTCGCAACCGTCGAGAGCCTTCCGCACCTGTGCGGCAGGCCGGAGCACATCTCGTGCAAAAACCTGCGGATGACCGGGAGATGGCGTACGATGGACCTCCTGGCCAAGCCGCGCTCTAATCGCAGGTTTGCCTCCCTGCTCGACGTCGGAGCTACCGCTGAACGACCTGCTCATCGAAATCTATCAGCTTATAGCGACGGGCCGCGATCCAACTCAGGAGCCCGCCAACTACGTTGAGGCAACGCCACGCGCCATGCCGAACGAGCCTCTCTTCGACGAGACGAACGGCGTAGCACTCGACGAGCGGTCCGTGCGGCTCGCTTCTGAGACGCCGGTACAGCCGGCTTCTGCCCAAGTAGTCTTCAACTTCCATCTTCCTGTTCTCCGCTGTTGACAGCGGAGGCACAGAACGAACTATGCCGAACCGACCAAACGCCGGTCAGCCAGAAATGTGGAAAAACGACCCGCCTCGGCATAGTTCGGCGAGCGGCATAAACCATGCAAGCTCAATGGCGTCAGTGCCGAGGACTGGCTAACTGACGTCCTCGCGAAGTTCGTGAATGGTCGGCCTGCGGCCCGACTGGATAAGCTCCTCCCCTGGGCATGCCGCAGTAACCCGGGAACCTCCCATTGTCTCCCAGGAGGTGCTCAGAATCAGACGCGATGGAGCGTACGCGGTGTGCTGGTCAGGCTTTTCGCCCCTCGCTCGGTTACCAACAGATGATCGCTGCATCCGATAA
>NZ_JADPJJ010000083.1:0-1588 GCF_023073375.1 Bradyrhizobium sp. 197
CACATCGACCAGATGGTGCTGTTCTCGGGTGACGGCGACTTCCGCTCCCTGGTCGAGGCCGTTCAGCGCCGCGGCGTGCGGGTCACCGTGATTTCCACGATCGCCAGCCAGCCGCCGATGATCGCCGACGAGCTGCGCCGCCAGGCCGACGTCTTCACCGACCTCGTCGAACTGCAGGCCAAGCTCGGCCGCGATCCGTCAGAGCGCCCCGCCCCGCGTGACCGTGAAGCGCGTGGACACATGCCAAAATTCTTGCAAGAGCCGAAAGGGAACGACCCTGCCGGCTAGACAGTTAAGGACCGCCCGCATCGGCGAATCTGGGCGGACGGACTTCAATAGAAGAGCATCACCGACATCCACGCCGCCAGCGACGCGCAGAGACCAATTCCAAGATAAGGCAATGCAAGGCGCATCGGGTTTCTCCTCCGAGACGCGAAATATGCCTTAGCTTCACATGTCGGCCGCCCAATGACTACGAATCTCCGGTTGTGCCGCCGCCGCTGCCGGGCGGCGACTTGCTGGTGCACTCGGAAGCAGGCGTATGCTCGACCCGGGCACCGGTTTGCTGCTGGTGAACCTGCTCCTCGGCGTACAAGAGCACCTTGCGCCGCGTATTCTGATCGGTCAGCTTCTGGAAAGCCCTCATCAACCGCAGCATTTGAAGATCTTCGGTGCCGTTCGCCATGGCAAAATCTCGCTAAAAAGGTGGCATCTCCAATGGGAAAGTTATGCAACGGTTCACCCGGCGGAGGAACGTGGAACTTCGTCGAAGGTTAAGGTCTGCTGGCCATAGCCGCCGATGGCTGGCGGAGCGGCTCCGATCCACCTCTCCAAGACACCCCGGCCGGGGGCCGTCTCTCCGGCAAGAGCTGTTCTCATGACATGCGTCACCAACGCGACGACCCCGGCTTGGTCTGCGAGAACAATTCCGCGCCTGCCCCTGTGGCGACGCCGGTGCGCGTCAAGGGCGGAATGCCGCGTATGCCCAATGGCTTTAAGGTCGAGATCGACAAGGTCCGCTGGCGGGTCCGGGTGTGAATTCGTGCCGGCGATCGCCTTGAGCGCAACGTAAGGGCAGCCAAATCATGACCGAAAAGAAAAGCGCGAAGAAGTGTAAGGCGTCCGCAAGGGAGAGCGCGTCAATCCTCCGTCCGCAAGCAACGGCGTTCGATACGGTTGCTATCTATCGCCCTTCCCTCAAGTTGCGTTCCTGCAGTGCAAAATCCCAATTCGGTTTTGGTCTTGTTAGGGTTAGGGATCGCCTTGCTCGGTGTTTGGCTTTTTCTTGGGGCTGCTGAGCGTGTGGTGATCATAGGCGCCTCGCTACCGCTTTCCATCTGGTCGATCGGATTAGCAATGGGCCCCGCGCGTCGGGGTCCGCACCTAACCGCAGCGCGGCGCCTTATGGCCGCCGGCATCGCCCGACAGCCGGATCATATGTTGCACACAGCTTCTTAACCGGCCAGTTCAAAATGCGGGCTTGGAAAAGGGTCGTAGGATCTGCGCGATGTCGTACTGGTGGAGGGCCTGCCGACGGCTAGTCCCGGCGGCGCCCTGAGCCGGAGCCGCTAGGCAGACCTAGGTCGAG
>NZ_JADPJJ010000064.1:0-1544 GCF_023073375.1 Bradyrhizobium sp. 197
ACGAAAACAGGCCGCCCTGATCCGTAAACCTGCCGCGCATGATCGTCTCCGCCGATTCGAGATGATAAAGTGAATCATCAAGTCCCCTCCCTGGCGAGGGGGTTTTTCAGCAGACTGCTAGTGCACTCTACATCGACATCTTCGAGCGGTGGCGACTTCCTGTTGTGCTTTGCGCGCGCACGCTACTCGGGACCATCAATCACTCCCTGCTCTCGATAGAGGCCTTACGAAAGCGCCAGATCGACATTCTTGGGATCGCATTCATCGGGGAAAGAAATTCGGAGACTGAGAGCGCAATTTGTGACATCGCGCGGGTGCGTTGGTTAGGACGGCTGCCCTGGATTTCTCCTTTGACGGCAGAGAGCCTACAGGCTGTCTTCAAAGGCTCGTTTATTCCCGGCGATTTCACGCCATGAAGCCAAACAAGAGGTGGCCAATTTGGCATCACGCAGCATGCTCTTCACAACGAGATGACCAAGGTTGTGCGTGGCGATGGTGCTTATCTCTACACTGCGGATGACAATCGAATCATAGATGCAATCTCATCCTGTTGGGTCGTCACTCACGGCCATTGCCATCCGCAGATCGTGAGCGCGATTCAGGAACAGGCCGGCAAGCTGAACCAAATCATTTTCGCCGGCTACACGCATGATCCGGCTGAGGAGGTCGCTCGGCTCCTTTTGAAACTCACACCCCAAGGCTTGGACCACGTGTTCTACTCGGACAGCGGGTCAGCCAGCGTGGAAGTCGCCTTGAAGATGGCACTCGGTTATTGGCATAGGCGAAGAGCGAACACGCATCGTTGTCATGCAGCACTCCTATCACGGGGACACGTTCGGCGCGATGTCAGTTGGTGCCCGCGGTGTCTTCAACGCGGCGTACGGATCTCTCCTGTTCGACGTCACCTCAATCCCGTTCCCTGCGAGCGGTCGTGAGCGGGCGACGCTCGATGCGCTTGAGTCAGGATGTCGGAACGAAAATCCCGCAGCCTTTATTGTCGAGCCTCTGGTGTTAGGGGCAGGCGGAATGCTGATGTACCCAGCTTGGGTGCTAAGAGAGATGAAGCGGATCTGCGAGGCGTCGGACGTTCTGTTCATTGCCGATGAGGTCATGACGGGCTGGGGCCGCACCGGAACAATCTTCGCCTGTGAGCAGGCCAATGTTGTGCCAGATATAGCGTGCTATTCCAAGGGTCTCTCACGGGAGGGGCGCTGCCGCTCGCGGTGACACTCTGCCGGGCAGAGATTTTCGATGCCCATTATTCAAAAGACCGTACCCGCACATTCTTGCACTCGAGTTCGTATACGGCAAATCCGGTGGCCTGTGCCGCCGCCAAGGCTAACCTGGATCTGTGGAAAGACCAGGAATGTCACCGACGCATCGCTGCGGTCGCAACCATGCAAGAGCAGGCAATTGAAGCATTCCGCGTCGATCCGCGCTTTGACTGCGGCGCGGCAATCAGGATGGAAGTGCAGCGTCAATCAGGATGAGAGAGCTTCGCCGGGCTCGTGACGCAGGGAGGGCGTAGCCCGACCGGAGTTACG
>NZ_JADPJJ010000154.1:0-1537 GCF_023073375.1 Bradyrhizobium sp. 197
GGTGTCGCGGCGAGGTGATGATTGCCGCGATGATTGTCGCGCGCAAGAGTTTTGTTCGCTCTGATTGTCGCGGAGCGTCAATCAGCGAGTGTTTTTGGTGTCGCGTGCGAGGATGGTCGCCCTGGACCACGCTTCCGCTCGAGCGCGGTGCGCCTGCGATAGCTTTCGACGTTCATCTCGACGATGGTGGCGTGGTGAACGAGGCGATCGATGGCGGCGAGCGTCATAGCAGGATCCGGGAAGACCCTGTTCCACTCTCCAAAGGGCTGATTGGCGGTGATCAGCATGGAACGCCGCTCGTAGCGAGCGCTGATGAGCTCGAACAGCACGCTGGTCTCGGCCTGGTCCTTGGTGACGTAGGCAAGATCATCGCAGATCAGGAGGTCGAAGCGATCGAGGCGGTTAATGGCGGCCTCGAGATTGAGCTCGCGCCGCGCCACCTGGAGCTTCTGGACGAGATCGGTGGTGCGGGTGAAGAGGACGCGCCATCCGTTCTCGATAAGGGCCAGGCCGATGGCTGCCGCCAAGTGACTCTTGCCGCCGCCGGGCGGGCCGAACAGCAGCAGATTGGCGCCCTTGCCGAGCCAACCATCGCCGGCGGCGAGCGCGGTCACCTGTGCCTTGGAGATCATCGGCACAGCCTCGAAGTCGAAGTTGTCGAAGGTCTTTCCAGCGGGCAGCCGCGCCTCGACGAGATGGCGCTCGACGCGGCGGCGGCCGCGTTCGGCGATCTCGTGCTCGGCAATGGTGGCGAGGAAGCGGGCCGCCGGCCAGCCTTCCTTGTCGGACTGCTCGGCAAATTGCGGCCACAGCACCTTGATGGCTGGCAGCCGCAACTCGTTGAGCAATAGATTGAGGCGCGCGGTGTCAATGGTGTTGGCCGTGCTCATGCGGCACCTCCGATCTCGCCGGCACCGATGAGGCACTCATAGGTGGCGAGCGGTGCGAGCTGCACCACGACGTGCGGCACGCAGGCCGGATCGGAAGAGAAGTAAGCGCGCAGCCGGTTGAGGTCGGGCAGTCGGCCGGCATCAAGCTCGGTCGCGAGCTGATCGGCGAGTTCGGCCTCGCAGCCGCGCTCATGGGCCAGTACGAGCAGATCGACCATGATCCGGCAGGCTTTCCTGTCCGGCAGCCGTTCGCGCAAGCAATCGAAGGTTCGGCGATAGGCATCGCGCGGGAACAGCCGATCACGGTAGACGAGATTGAGCAGCGCCATTGGCTTGCGCCGCAAGGAATGGATCACGTGCCGATAATCGACGACCTGGTCGTGCTTGCCGTTGGGATGCGGCCGCCCACGCGGCAGGGTGACGAGATGGGTGCCGCCGACGAACACGTCGAGACGATCGTCGTAAAGGCGCACCCGCAGTTGGTGCCCGATCAAACGCGACGGCACGGTGTAAAACACCTTGCGCAAGGTGAAGCCGCCGCTTGACGTCACGCGGACAATCACCTCCTCGTAGTCCGAGGTGCGGCGATCTGGCAACGCCTGCAGGGTGGCGCGCTCGTGGTCGATCCGCTTGGCGTTGCGGGCATT
>NZ_JADPJJ010000181.1:0-1522 GCF_023073375.1 Bradyrhizobium sp. 197
GTCGTCCGTGAAGAATTCCCAAGTCGTTGATTTAGAATCTGGAAACGGCGCACTGGGCTAATTGAGCTTGCCGGGAATCGGGTGCAACGAAGGGGATTCCTTGCAAATTTGATTTGTGATTCACTCGCCATTGAACGATTTGGCGGGGGGACCAGATGCGGCCACCGGAACGGCGGGAGACGGGAGAGCAGGATCTGTTCCGGTCCCGGCTCGATCAGATCATCGACCTGAAGCATCCGCTGGTGGCGCTGGGGCGCACGGTGGATTGGGAGTTCCTGGAACGGGAGTTTGGCGCGGTCTACACGGATGACCCGGGCCGCCCGCCACTGCCGACGCGATTGATGGCGGGGCTGGCCATCCTCAAGCACACCTATGACCTGTCCGACGAAGTGCTGTGCGAGCGCTGGGTCGAGAACCCCTACTACCAATTCTTCTGCGGCGAGGAGTTCTTCCAGCACCGGCTGGTGTTCGATCGCTCGTCACTGACGCGCTGGCGCAACCGGATGGGCGAGGAACGGCTGCAGGCGCTGCTGCAGGAGAGCCTGTCGGTTGCCACCAGGACCATGGCGATCAAGCCGTCCGAGCTGTCACGGGTGATCATCGACACCACGGTGCAGCCCAAGAACGTGACGTTCCCCACCGATGCCAAGCTTCTGAACCGGGCGCGCGAGAAGCTGGTGCGGCTGGCGCAGTGCCATGGGGTGAATCTGCGCCAGTCCTATGCACGGGTGGGCAAGTTCGCCCTGATCCAGCATCAGCGCTATGCCCATGCCAAACAGTTCAAGCGCGCCAACCGGATGCTCAGGAAGCTGCGCACCTACCTCGGCCGCGTCATCCGCGACATCGGGCGCAAGATCGAGGGCAATGGCGGGCTCGAAGCAGCGTTCACCAGGCTGCTGTTGCTGGCTCGCCGCGTGCGCGAGCAGCAGCAACGTCAACGCGGGCCGAAGGTCTATTCCCTGCATGCACCGGAAGTCGAATGCATCGGCAAAGGCAAGGCCCATCGGCCTTACGAGTTCGGCGTCAAGGTCAGCGTTGCCACCACCCTCAAGCACTGCAAGGGCGGCCAGTTCGTTACCCACGTGAAGGCGCTGCCCGGCAATCCATATGACGGCCACACCTTGGAAACCGTGATCCCGGACATGGAGGCGCTGGTCGGCAACACCATCGCGCGCATCCTCGCAGACAAGGGCTACCGCGGCCACAATGCACCACCCCATTACAAGTTCAGGGTCTTCCTCTCCGGCCAGAAGCGAGGGGTAACGCCACAGATCAAGCGTGAACTCCGTCGCAGGTCCGCCGTCGAGCCCGTCATCGGCCATCTCAAAGCTGAGCATCGCATGGGCCGCAACTATCTCTGGTTCCGGCGCGGCGATGCCAACAACGCCGTCCTCGCCGCCGTCGGCTACAACTTCCGCCGCCTGATCCGCTGGCTGAGGATTTTGTTGCGCCAAATCCTCAGCGCTCTCTTCGTGGGGCCGACGATCAATCCGGTCTGAAATTAGCGTTCTTCACGGACGAC
>NZ_JADPJJ010000169.1:0-1515 GCF_023073375.1 Bradyrhizobium sp. 197
AAAACCCGTAGAGGGTGAGAGCAGTTACAGCCGCGAAAGCGACAATCATCGCCACCCATTCGCGTTTGGAAAATAGATCGAAGTCGAACATGCGAGCCCTTGCCGCCGACTCCAACTGAGGCGGCCTTACTCTTTTTCCTCCGGGTGTAGCTGGGCCTTCTTTGCCATCAACTCGGCAATAAGCTGGCCTATACCTTCTAGGGCAATCTGGTCTGTGATCCGGGACCGCATCGCTTTGTAGCGTTCAATCTTCTTGTCTAGGTCGATGCACTTCTCACACATTGGCCGCCCCGTTGCGGGTATTTTCGGGGCGTCAATTAACATTTGATGGGTTCGTTCCAAAGCAGGCCACCCCGAAAATCAACTTAGGCCACTAGGGTTAAAGCAGGCCAGCGCCCAAATTGGCATGAGAACGTTCTGTCAAGGAGAACAAGGCCCGCCAGCGTGAACCGGCGGGCCTCCACCTCGATCTTCTCAGCTCACGCCCAGAGGCCCTCCGAGACAATCTCGACGCGCGACATGGTTCGTCGAGATAGGCTGGGGCGTCGAGAGGCAGTGGAGCTCGAATATCGCCGTACGCCTTCATGGGATTTTCTTTGTTGTAGGCCGCTATCATGCGCTTTGCACAAGCCGGGAGGCCGGCGCGATCGACGCGTCTCTCCATTAACTCGATGACCAGGTTCCCGACGATATCCTGCCGCTTCTCCTGGTCGAGGTAGCGTGGCGTGAGGCCGTAAAGCCACTCGTAGTCTCCGTTCTGATAGACATAGAGCGGGATATTGTTGCGTACGAAGTCGGATGGAAGCTTGATCTGTCGTTCGAGCATAGGCGCTGACGACTGTACGTTCTTGAAGCTTCGAATAGTGGCCGGATTTCTTGCCGCCATGGCCCAGCGTTCGTTCACATCGGGCCTTGTCAACTTGAGCGTTCGCGCTTGCAGGCTCGAGATGGTCGATCGGCGGCCGTCGACTGGCGTTGTGAGTTGCGTAAAGCTCATGCCTGTCAAAAGGCCGCGCTCAACCGTTTTGATTGTCTCTTCCGTCACCTCTGCCCCGGTGAAGGCGCGTCGGCAGGTAACGCAAGCGCGCGTACCGTTTCGCGAGTCGATTTTGATGTTATCGTCGGTGAGCGCATGCCCATATTTGCAATGCGTTTGATATCCTCGAGAACCCGCCGCCGTTGCAAGCCTGGAATTTCTCGCGATTACAGGGCTGAACTTGGCCTCCCATTCTGGATTGCTCTTCCGATGCAGCCTTAACCTGATCGTGTCATATTCGCTGAGTAGCTTTCTCAGCGAGGCACCTAGTTGAGCCACTTTTCGATAATGGTGATGTCGTCGGGCGTGAGGTGCACTGAACCTCTAGCAGTCTGCTGAAAAACCCCCTCGCCAGGGAGGGGACTTGATGATTCACTTCGTCATCTCGAATCGGCGGAGACGATCATGCGCGGCAGGTTTACGGATCAGGGCGGCCTGTTTTCGTACATCGCGCCGGATAAACGTGTGCCAGCGAACCA
>NZ_JADPJJ010000005.1:0-1499 GCF_023073375.1 Bradyrhizobium sp. 197
GAGCACGTGTTCCTGCTGACGCAGCATCATATTGTCTCGGATGGCTGGTCGCTGGGCGTGTTGGCGCGTGAACTCAGTCAGCTGTACCGGGCGTTCGTGGCCGGAGACGACGATCCGCTGCCGCCGCTTGTGATCCAGTATCCGGACTATGCCGCCTGGCAACGGCAGTGGCTGTCGGGCGAGCGGCTCTCGAACCAGGCGCAGTATTGGCGCAACGCCCTGTCTGGCGCGCCGGCCCGTCTGGCCTTGCGGACCGACCGGACGCGGCCGGCACAGCAGTCGTTTGCCGGGGCCGGTGTGGCGGTCGTGATCGATGCGGATCTGACGCGGGGCTTGCGGCGGCTGAGCCAGCAGCATGGCACGACCTTGTTCATGACGGTGCTGGCGGCGTGGGCTGCGGTGCTGTCGCGTCTGTCGGGGCAGGACGACCTTGTGATCGGGGTGCCGAGCGCCAATCGCGGTCGGCGCGAGGTCGAGGAGCTGATCGGCTGCTTCGTCAACACCCTGGCGCTGCGGCTCGACCTGTCGGGCGCGCCGAGCGTGGCGGAGCTGCTCAAACGGACGCGGCGCACGGCCTTGGCGGCGCAGGAGCATCAGGACCTGCCGTTTGAGCAGGTGGTGGAGATCGTGCAGCCGCCCCGGCGTCTTGATCACACGCCGTTGTTCCAGGTGATGCTGGCCTGGCAGAACAACGCCGCCCCGGCGTTCGATCTTCCTGGGCTGCGTGTGGAGGCGGCGGCAGACGGCTTCGATCAGGTCAAGTTCGATCTGGAGCTGAACCTTGCCGAGCATGGCGAGGCGATCGCCGGAACGCTGGGCTATGCCACGGCGCTGTTCGATCAGGCGAGCATCGAGCGGCAGCGAGGCTATCTGCTGGCGCTGCTGCGGGCGATGGTGGCCGATGCGCGGCAAGCGGTCGGGCGGATTGAGCTGCTGGCGGCCGACGAGCGCGCATATCTATTGGAGGAGCTGAACCGGACGGCGGTGCCGTATCCCGAGCAGCAGTGCATCCATGAGCTGTTCGAGGCACAGGTCGCCAAGGCGCCGGACGCGGTGGCGGTGGTCCATGAGGACGAGCGCTTGAGCTATGGCGAGCTCAATGCACGGGCGAACCGGCTGGCGCATCATCTGATCGGGCTCGGGGTGAAGCCGGACCAGCCTGTGGCGATCTGCCTTGAGCGCGGCGTGGCGATGGTGGTGGGGCTGCTTGCAATCCTCAAGGCGGGTGGCGCCTATCTGCCGTTGGATCCGGCCTATCCGTGCGCACGGCTCAAGCAGGTTCTTGAGGATGCGCAGCCGCAACTGTTGCTGGCCGATGCTGCGGGACGATCCGCGCTGGGCGCCGATGCGCTGGCCGATCTGACGGTGGTCGATCTCGAGACGGCGACATCGGCCTGGGCGAAGCTGCCGGCCTCGGATCCCGACCCGCGTGCGCTTGGCCTGACCTCGCGCCATCTCGCCTATGTGATCTACACCTCGGGATCTACCGGCACCCCAAA
>NZ_JADPJJ010000067.1:0-1457 GCF_023073375.1 Bradyrhizobium sp. 197
CTCTTAATCAGCGGGTCCCAGGTTCGAGCCCTGGTGCGCCCACCATATAAATCAAGACCTTGGCGAGAGAAGCCGTTTGAGAGAGCCGAATTAAAACGGTTTTTCAAACGGTGTTTTTGACGGCCGGTCGGCGAGAGCACTCTCGGCATTGTGAACTGCTTTACTCGTCGCGGCAGAGGCCAAGGCGACTACAAATCCGCCTGACAGAACCGCTTCCTCATCGTTGCATTGCGTCAGAGCCGCCCGACATGGCCGGCTTCTTCCCACTTCTGTTCAATGTCATCGGCGACGCATTGAGGCAGCTGCGTAGCGCTCCCATCGAAATAGTGCTTGAAGTCGACGTGGACCCTCATGTTGTCCGGGCGGTAGGCCGCCATGCGATCGTAGAGAAGAACGGACGCCGCCTCGAAACGCCGATAGACCGATTTGTGCATCGGTGATCTCGATTCTTCCTTCTCGGGATCGATCGGCAGGTCACGAACCCCGGCCTTGAGAAAGCCTCCCGCCTGCTCATTGTGCTGGGGACCTGCGGGATTGGGCGACAGCCGTAGCACACTGCCGTCGTGTTTCAGGCCGCCCGGAATGAGCGAAGCTCCGGTGAGCAACCAATTGAGCGCGACGTCTGAGAGCCGAGCCTCATTCTCGAGATAGCCGCCGCCGACATCGGCGTGCACGCCCAGAAACCAGACCTGTTCGAAGTAAAGATTGCCGTGCGCGTCTCGTTGGTCCTGCTTCTCGGCTGTGGGCGACCAGCCGACGCGCTTGAAATCGGCGCGGTTCTCGTCGATCGAGATCGCATGTTTGGCGTAGCCCACGTTGGGATTGAGGGTGGTGTCGTAGAATTTGTGCTTCGGCGGGGCGAGATGCACGGTTTGGAGGCGCTTCCATAATCCATAGCCGGGCAAGGATGGCGCGATCTTCAGATAGTTCATGAGAAAAGCAATCAGCGCTGTGGCGATGCCGAGGTAGCTCAGAATCCAGGCCACCCATCCGGCCCATGGAAAGACCGGCTGAAGGAAGCCACCGAGCCAGTGCAACCCGATCAGTAGCGCAATGCCGGCGGTCACGAGCGCCGCGCCCAGATATTTATGGCCGAGGGCGGCGACAGTATCGAACACGCCGATGAAGTAGGGAAAGACGTTCGCGTGCTCGGCGCCGTTGACGGTGGTTGTACTGCCGTACTGCCGTCTAAATTGTGCAGCGATTGCATCTCGAGTCTCCAGCAGGAACCGCCGGTATCCAAGAATCTTGCGCGAGTAGGATGGACAAAATTGATAGACATCCTTGACCGCATGCTCGGCCAGCTTGTGGATGCTGTTTGGATCGCGGCGCAAGGGCGAGCCATCGGGCATATGGCGCGGGACGCCGCAATAGGTCATGACCCCTGCAACCGATCGGACCGTGTAAGCGCCCCGGCTGAAACCGATCAGGAAGATCCGATCGCCTTCCTCATACAG
>NZ_JADPJJ010000029.1:0-1457 GCF_023073375.1 Bradyrhizobium sp. 197
TTGGTGGGCCCGGCAGGACTCGAACCTGCAACCAGACCGTTATGAGCGGCCGGCTCTAACCATTGAGCTACAGGCCCGTTCCCAATCGTCTTGCTGACGCGGCAGGGAAGGGGGCGATCGACAGTGAAACTAGCTCGCTTTGCGTTCGGACGGATCACCGGCTTCTAGCAAGGGAGCCGCCAAACTGGGAATTTCAGGCATTGACTTGCCGGCTATCGCTTGGAGGTCGCCCACCATCCCGACGGTCGAATCTATCACAGATACAATCTGTGTTTCGCGTTTAGCCCATTGGCGACCCATAAACTTGCGTTCCTTGTCCAGGTCGTCTCTCATGTCATTGAATTTCTCGATGACCGCTTCGACACGTTGCCGGAATCTGGTGCCGGTCAGATAGTCATAGACCTGCTCCATCTTTGTCTGCTGGCCTTGTTGCACGAGCCGTGCGCCGCATACGTCGAGCAGCGCTTGACGCAGCGCTACCGCAACGGGGAGGGCGCAGCGAGGATGAGCGACCCACACGCCATCCATCAGATCGAATTGTTCGATGTGTTTGGGTAGCGCGTGCGAGATGATGAGCGATACGTCGGCGTCCGACCGCCGTTGGTCATCCCTGAGCTTCGCCAGCCAACCGTCGCTCCACGATTTGGTACGTTTCGTCTCCCATAGGATTATGCCTGCCGGCTGCCCGACGGCGCCGTTGACCTGCTGGATGACGTCGGCGCCAAGCTCGCCTTTGCCGACCGGTTCTATGATATCCGTTGGGAAACGGCTGCGTAAAAGCTCCTCGAGTTCCAGTTCGAGGACTTCGCCTTGGGCCTGTTGCGAACCTTGCTCCGCCTTGCGCCTGAGTTCCTCGATCGTACGTGCCATCGACTCGATCGTTTGATCCTTTTCGGCAACGCGAAGCCTAGCAGCGTCGTCAGCTTCCTGCCTGGCCTTGGTCTGAACCGTTGCAACGGAGGCTTGAACGCGCTTTTCGATGGTCAAGTCCAACTCACGCTTCTCATCGTCCAGCGCGCGCTGCTTGCGAATAAGTTCAGCCTGAGCCTGCTGGGCTTCGGCAAGCTTGCGGTTATTCGCCTCCAGAAGCTGACGGAGCTCGGCAGCCTCATTAATTTTCGCTGATAGTTCCGTGGCAGAGGCTTCGCGCGCCTTCTTGGCTTCAGAAGCGACAATCCGCTCGCGTTCGGCCGTCAATCGTTTCGCGACCTGGTCTTCGACCGCCTCGCGGTCCTTGGTGAGCTGTTCGCGTTCCAGACGGAGCGCCTCAGTCTTGCGCGCGACTTCAGCATCTTTTCCCGCGAGCTGTTCCTGGAAGCGCCGGCGGGTTTGCTCGAGGAGCGGCGCGGCAAGCGATTCCGTCAGTCGAATTTCGTGATTGCAGTTCGGACAATGTAAGGTAGGCTCGTATGCGCCATTCGTGGCTGCCGCTTTGAAGCTCATCGCGTTGATCTCAT